>DATAZJ010000041.1:0-8333 GCA_036272115.1 Rhodopila sp.
GCGCACGCGATAAAGGTCGCAAAAGATGCCCACGCCGCGATATCAAGCCAGTCCAGCATCTGAATTCATCCGCGGATCCACCCGCCTGTGTCCAGCCGCCATATCCAGCAGCACGGCCGCGCAGACGATCCCTCCACCGACGACCGTCAACCGCGACGGCACCTCATCGAACGCCAGCCACACCCATAGCGGTGCAAACGGCAGCTCCAGATTGGCCAGCAACGACGCCCGGGTCGCCGACACCAGCCGACTGCCGATCGTCAGCAGCAACAACCCGGTGCCGAACTGCGTCGTCCCGAACAGCGCCAGCAGAGCCATATCGTGCCCGCCAACCGCACCCGGATGCGCCAATGGCAACACGGCAGCCGAACAGGCGAACGCCGACAGACACGCCGCCGGCAGCATCGAAACCCGCCGGTTCTTGCGGATGACCACCATCATCAGCGCCATCAGCACGGTCATCGCCAGCGCCAGCAGATCGCCCACCACCCGCCCCATGGAGGGCGAGTCACCAAACATGATGACCACCCCGAACAAAGCCAGGCCGCTCGCAACCAGCGTGCCACGATGCGGAAAATCCCCTGTCCATGCCCACGCGATCACCGCCGCGATGAACGGCGCCGTCGCATAAATGATCGTAACATCGGCAACCGTCGTCACCCGCAGCGCCGCGATGAAGCAGATCGTCGCGACGGTCGAACACGCCGCCGCCAGAACCCCCGCCCAGCCGATCGAGGCAAACGCCGCCCGCATCGCCCCGCGTTCCTGCCAGGCGATATAACCGCCGATCAGCAGACCGCCGAACAAGCCCCGCCAGAACAGCATCGTCCAGACATCGGCGGCGATCAGCCGGGTAAACAATCCCGCGGTACTGAACGCCACGGCCGCCGCCGCGACAATCAAGGACCCCGCCGTACGATCGCTCCACACGACGACTCGCCCACCGGCAATTGTATCGCTGATCATCGCGGCCCCTCCGACACAAGGGCCAAACTAACCGCCCACTCCTGACAGCGTTATGTCAGCAGTCGTCCGGTCTCACCGGTCCGTCAGCCGCAACTCGATCCGCCGGTCCTTCGCATAGGCGTCCGGCGTGTCCCCGGGCCCGAACGGCTGATATTCCCCGAACGCCGTCGCCGCCAGATGATCCGCCGGCACCCCATCGGCGATCAGCAGCTTCACCACCGTGATCGCCCGCTCCGCCGACAACTCCCAGTTGGAGGCAAACTGTCCCCCCTTCACCGGCTGCGGATCGGTATGCCCGTCGACCCGCAGCACCCAGTGCAAATCAGGAGGAATCTGCGTCGCGATGTCCTTGATCGTCACCGCCAGCGTCGTCATCTGCGCCACGCCGGCTTGTGTCAGGTCGGCGCTCCCCACGGGGAACAGCACCTCACTCTGGAACACGAACCGGTCGCCCACGATGGTGATGCCGGACCGGTTGGCCAACAGGGTCCGCAATTTGCCGAAGAATTCGCTGCGATACTGCTGCAACTCCTCGACCTTCGCCGCGAGCGCCACGTTCAGCTTCTGCCCCAGATTGGCGATCTGGACATCCTTGGCCTTGTTCTGCTGCTGCGCCACGCCCAGGGTCGCCGCGATCGCCGAGAGCTGATCCTTCAACTGCTCGATCTGCTGGTTCAACAACGCGATTTGCGCGCGCGCGCTATCACCCAGCTTCTTCTCATCGCCAAGCTGCGCCTCGACCGCCTCCCGCCGTTGCAGTTCCGTCAACGCGCGCCCGGCAGCGTTCTGCGCCTGCTGCTCCAGTTCATCCCGCAACGCCGCCAACGCCTTGGCCTGGTTCGTCAGCGTCGCCAGATCCGACAGTTTCGCCTGCAACGTGTCCTTATCCACCGAAACCGTCCGGTCGAGGTCGGCGATCTGCTTCTTCATCTCCGCAAGCTGGCTCTGCGCATCCGCCAATTGCGCCTGCGCGGCATTGGCCTGCCCGCTGGCCGTCGTCAACTGCGATTGCAGCCGCGTATTCGCCACCGTCGCCGCCTGCACCCGCAAATTCGTGTCGGCCATCTGCGCTGTCAGTTTGTCGCGCTCCGCCGCGTTCGCCGCCAGTTGCCGGCTGAGTTGCGATACCGAAACCTGCAGCTCCGCCGACTTTCCCTTTTGCAGCGACAACGCGTCGGCCAGCGCGGACAGTTGCTGGTTCGCCTTGTCCAGTTCATGGCTGCGGCCGGACAGCGCCACGGTCAGAAAAGCCTGCGCCAGCACGAAGACCAGCAGCACGAAGATGATGACCATCAGCAGCGTGGACAGCGCGTCCACATAGCCCGGCCATGCATCCAGTCCGTTGCCGCCGTTCCTGCGCGGGCGCACTGCCATGCCGGCTACCGCGGCGGTTCGGCCAGCGCGGCGACCGTGCGGGTCAGCAGCCGCAGGTCGTTGCGCAGGTCCGTCGTGGCCCGAGACCGTCCCTGCTCGTTTTCCGCCAGCAGCCGCTGCAAGCCCATCTCGATATTGCGCAGGTGCCCGCGGCTGACCTCGTCACCGCCCTGCAGGTCCCCCAGCCGTTGCAGCGCCGGTCCCAGCACCGATTGCGTCTCGGCGATCCGCAGCATCAGATGCTGGTTGGCACGCAACGTATCGGCCAGTGCCGCCAGACGCTCGTTCAGTGTGGTGACCGCCTGGTTGACCTGAGACCGGTTTTCCCCGTCCTGAGTCAGCACCCGTTGCAGGCCCTCCATGTTCTCGGCGGTCTGCTCCAGCAGCGCCTGAACATAGACCGGCACGGACCCTTCGCCTTCCGACAGGATGCCCGACGACAACCGTGTCAGCCCGGCCAGCCATTCCTCCAGCTCATTGAAAAACCGGTTCTGTGCCTGCCCGGCCGTCAGATCCAGGAAGCCCAGCACCAGCGCCCCCGCGAGCCCGTACATGCTGGCCGAAAACGCAGTCCCCATTCCGGCGAGCGGCTGCGCCAGCCCGGTTTTCAACTGGTCGAACATCAGGTTGATGTCGCCGTTGCCCAGCGACATCCCACCGATGACGTCGGACACCGACGTCACCGTCTTCAGCAGCCCCCAGAACGTCCCCAGCAACCCCAGGAAGATCAGCAGACCGGTCATGTACCGCGACAATTCCCGGCTTTCGTCCAGGCGGGACGCCAGGCTGTCCAGCAGGCTGCGCATCGCCGTCGCCGACAGCGTGAACTGCCGCGTTTCGTTGTTGGTCCGGCCCTCGCGCATCGCCAGCATGCTCGCCATCGGCGCCAGCAGCCGGGGTGAGGGCAGGGCGGCCAGCCGGCTGCGCGACGTCTGGTAGGTTTCCAGCCACATCACCTCCGGCCGCAGCCGCAGCACCTGCAGCAGGTTCCAGCAGATCCCCAGCAGCAATATCAGCAAAATCAGGCTGTTCAGCTCGGGATTGTGGAAGAACGCGGTAAGCAGGACCGGCGACAACAGCCCGGCGACGACAGCGACCACAACCAGGAACACCAGCATCCGGATCAGATAGCCAGACGGGCGGGTCATCGCGAGGCCCCCGCGCCGGAAGGCGCGCTGGTATCAGTCCCGCCGGAAGGCGCGCTCGTGTCAGTCCCGCCGGAGGGCGCATTCCCGCCACTTCCGCCGGCGGGAGCGTTCGCCCCCATCACGCTGATATCCGCCCGGTCGGGCGGCCCATCGCCAAACTTCTCACCCAGCGCACGAACGAAGATGCGGGCAGACGGCACGCCGTCGGCGACAAGCGCACTCCGTACCGCCATCGCCCGGGACAGCGACACACGGCGCGAGGTGGACGGGTCGTCCGCCTTGCCCGGCGCATAGGCCAGGACGTTGAAGGTTGTCAGGTCACCCAGCGGAACATCCGCCGTCAGTTTCTTGATCGACGCGGTACTCTCGGGACTGAGATCGGCATCCCCCGGCGCGAACGTCAGCCGCACCCCGCTGGTGGTCGGCACGGCCTTCGTCTCGGAGGTGTCGGAAACCGGCGGAGGCGCCGGCGGCTGTGCGCCAGGCGGCGGCACCGCCGGAGCGACCGGCGCGATAGAGGCGGTGGCCGGTACGCTCTCCGGCACCGTGGGCTGCACCGCCGGCGGCTTGGCCGAGGCCGTCGACCCGGCCGGTCCCGCAGTCGTCGGTCCCGCACCCTTCGGTCCCGCACCCTTCGGCTCCACAGCCTTCGGTTCGGCCGTCGGTGCCTGCTTCGCCACGACAGCGGGATGGTGCCGGACGATCGGCTCGCGTCGGACGGGCCGGCTCTCCACCGGGTGATCCGGCAGCGCCTGCAGCGCATGCAGATCGACCGTGACCTGGGCAAACACAGGTGTTGCCGAGGTCAGCAAAATGGCACTCAGGATCAGCAATGGGCGCATGGCAACAATTGGTAGCGGAACCCGCCGTTCCGTTCAATAAACCATCCTGTAAGCAATCGGGCGAAGCAATCGCCGTGCCTCGACCAAATCGGATCGGGGGGTCTCGCTAAAGTGCCGCTATGACGCACCGTGACCCGCCATATCAAAACCTGAACCCGGCAGGTTCAGCCTGTCGGCCGCACGTCACGTTACGCCAATCAGCCGATCACCGCCCGGTAAGCCGCCATTTCAGCCACGCGCCCGCCCTTGACCCCGCCCGGCACGTTGACAATTCCCGCCCGGCACGCCGCAATCGGTCAACCACGGCGCAAAGGGCGTCCCATGAACCATCTCAGCCCGAACTCCACCGGCATCGATCCCGTCACCCGCGCGCGCGACCTCGGCCCCGCCATCGCCGCCGCCGCCGATGACATCGAGCGCAGCCAAAGCATCCCCGAGCCGCTGCTGACCCACCTGCACGACTCGAGGCTGGCC
The DNA here is from genome assembly GCA_036272115.1 of Rhodopila sp. GTDB lineage: Bacteria > Pseudomonadota > Alphaproteobacteria > Acetobacterales > Acetobacteraceae > Rhodopila. The sequence goes on from DATAZJ010000041.1 coordinate 4,805, forward strand.
CGCATGCTGCTGCCGCGCTCCGTCGGCGGCGACCAGGTCGAGCCCTGGACCTACCTCTACGCGATCGAGGAACTCAGCCGCCACGACGGCTCCGTCGGCTGGAACCTGTTCGTCGCCAACAGCTCCGCCATCATCGCCCCGTTCATCCCGCTGGAGACCGCCCGCGCGATCTACGCCGATCCGCGATCGATCATCTCCTGGGGACCGCCCAACCAGCACAAGGCAACCGCCGAACCAGGCGGCTACCGCGTCACCGGCGAGTGGCATTTCGCCAGCGGCAGCCGCCAGGCCAACTGGATGGGCGCGCATTGCCAGGTCGTCGAGCCCGACGGCTCGCTGCGCCGCAACCGCTTCGGCCGCCCCACCATCCGCACCCTGCTGTTCCGCAAGGAGCACGCCCAGCCGATCCACGACTGGAACACCATCGGCATGCGCGGCACCGCCTCCGAGGGCTACCGCGTCACCAACCTCTTCGTCCCGGAAACCCACAGCGGCACCCGCGAAGACCCCGCATTGCGGCGTGACCAAGGCCCCCTCTACGCCTTCACCACCCCCGGCCTCTACGCCGTCGGCGTCGCCGGTGTCGCCCTTGGCATCGCCCGAGCCATGCTGGACGCCTTCATCGCGCTGGCCCTGGAAAAGACCCCGCGGAACCTGCTGCGCCTCGCCGACAGCCCGGTCATCCAGTCCGACGTCGCCCGGCGGGAGGCCCAGTTAGGTGCCGCCCGAGCCTGGCTGGTCGAGATCATGAAAGACATCTGGGCCACCGCCGACGACATCGCCCCCATCGACCTCAACGCCCGCCTGCGCGTCCGGCTCGGTTGTGCCCACGCCATCACCTCGGCGGTCGAGGTCGCCGACTACGTCTACAAAGCCGCCGGCACCTCGGCGATCTTCCCCGGCACCCCGTTCGAGCGCCGCTTTCGCGACATCCACACCCTGTCGCAGCAGATCCAGTCGCGCGAAGCCCATTTCGAGGCCGTCGGAAAAGTCATGTTCAACGGCGACCCCGACGAGCTATTCCTGTAACCGATCGACTTTAAGGAACCCACATGACGCAACTGACCTTGGCCAAGGCCCAGACCATCATCTCCGTCGGTCTCAAGCATGCGCGTGAGAAATCCTTCGCCCCCATGGCCATCGCCGTACTGGACGCACGCGGCGTGCTGAAAGCCTTCGCCGCCGAGGAAGGCACCGCGCTCCGCCGCGCCGACATCGCCATCGGCAAGGCCTATGGCGCGCTGTCGATGGGTGTCGGCTCCCGCACCCTGGGCAAACGCGCCGAGGAACGCCCGCACTTCCTCGCCGCCGTCAACAACGCGATCGGCGGCTCGATGATCCCGGTCGCCGGCGGCGTGCTGATCCGCGGCGACGACAAAAGCATCATCGGCGCCGTCGGCGTCACCGGCGATAGCTCCGACAACGACGAAGCCGCCGCCCTGGCCGGCCTCGCCGCCGCCGGCCTGACCGCCGACCCAAGCTGACCGCCGACCCAAGCCGACCGCCACCCAGACCGATCATATCATCACGCCTCGTGGCCCGGCTCGTCCGGGCCAACTCCCGCGGCCCGCATCCCACGCGTGACCCGAACACACCCAACCGCCGACGCCGCACCGTTATGCCAACCAGCATTGATTCAGACTCTTCGCTTGACCCCGTCCGTCACGCCGACGCTCGACCCCGTCCGTCATGCCGAAGGTTGACCCCGTCCGTCATGCCGACGCTCGACGCCGTCCGTCATGCCGACGGAGGTCGGCATCCACGCCTCCTACGCGCGGAAACAAAGACATCAATGCCGACTCTGCGCTCGCCATGACGGCTGCACCTCGGTTCCGATGGCTCAACATCAAGGGCCATCGGTATTAAGCGTCGGTTAACCTTCGACGCCCAACATGCACCCATGCAAAAGCAGATCTTCGAGTTCATGGGCCGCCGCATCGAACTCTGGACCCACCCCGACCCGGACCACCTGGGCCGCATGATCCGCGGCAACCGTTCGTTCTACGAACTCGACGTCCTGATGAAGTGCCGCGAACTCTACCTCCCAGGCACCGCGATCATCGACGTCGGCGCCAACATCGGCAACCACACGGTCTTCTTCGGCGCCATCCTCAACGCCCCCGTCTACGCCTTCGAGCCGTACCTCCCCAACCACACCCTCCTCGAAATGAACGTCGCCGCCAACGCGCTGGACGGCCAGGTCATCCCCACCAACTGCGCTCTCGGCGACAGCAACGGATCCGGATCGATCCGCCCCGGACCATCCACCAACCTGGGCACCACAAGCGTATCGTTCGGCCCCGGCGAAACCCCCGTCAGAACCCTGGACAGCCTCTCCATCCCAGCCCCGATCGGCCTGCTGAAAATCGACGTAGAGGGCGCCGAGACCGCCGTCCTGCGCGGCGCCGCCGCCACCATCCAACGCTGGCTGCCCGACATCATCGTCGAGGCCGGCGACACCAGATCCTTCGCCGCCGTCGCGCGACAGCTACTGGAATTCGCCTACACCCCGCGCGGCCGCTACGCCGCCACGCCGACCTACCTGTTCAGCGCCGCCGACCAGGATCGCCGCATGCGCAACGTCCTGGCCGGCGCCGGCGCAAACGTCAGGCCTTGAACGACGCGATCGCCTTCTCGTCGAACTTCAGGCCCAGACCCGGCTTGGTCGGCAGCACGATCTGCCCCTTCTCCACCACCGGCGTTTCCTCATACAGGCACAGCATCCACGGCATATATTCCACCGTCAGCCCGTTCGGGCAGGCGGCGACCATATGGCACAGGATTTCCGGCATCACGTGGCTGACCACCGGCAGATTGAACGCCTCCGCCATCCCCGCGATCTTCATCCACTGCGTTACCCCGCCCGCTCGGCATATGTCGATCATCGGAATATCGACCGACCGCGCCTCGATCATCTGCCGGAACGGAGCGATCCCGTAAAGATACTCTCCGCCCGCGATCGGCGTCTTCAGCGCCGCGGTCACCCGAGCCAACCCCTGGTAGTCGTCGGCCGCCGTAACGTCTTCCAGCCAGAACAGCCCGACATCCTCGATCCGGCTGCCGATATCGATCGCCTGCTCCGGCCGCCAGCGCTGGTTGATGTCGCACATCAGCTTGATGTCCGGCCCGATCGCCTCCCGCACCACGCGGATCCGCCGCACTTCCTCGGCCACCGTCGGATTGCCTGGCAGCGCCATCTGGGTCTTCATCTCGACAAAACCCTTCTGCACCAGGATCTGCGCCGCCCGCTGCGCCTGGCTGTCGGTCAGCCCACGCCGCAACGACCCGGAGGCATACGTCGCCACCCGATCCCGATGGCCGCCCAGCAGCTTCCACAGCGGCTGCTCCAGCGCCTTGCCCTTGATGTCCCACAGCGCAACGTCGATAGCCGACAGCGCCAGGGTGAAAATACCGCCCGGCCCGCACGCATCGCCTGTCCCGGCCCGCAGCTTGGCCACGATCTTTTCGATGCGCAGCGGATCCTCGCCTACCGTCAGGGCGGCGAGTTCCTCGACCGCGACGCGCAGGC
>DATAZJ010000042.1:0-6385 GCA_036272115.1 Rhodopila sp.
TCCGCTGCCGCAAACACACGCTCGCGCAAATCCTGCGAATAGGGCTTCCCACGCTGCCAAAGCATCTGATCCTCCGGTTCGATCTAACCGGAATCCCAGAATCATAGATGGCACCCGTTTCGCAAGCCCCTTTTGATTCCAGTCAGCCCGGAAACGCTCTAGCATCCGGCCCCAATCCTATGGGGGCGCCGTTGCGTAGATAGCTTCAACCACCCGCGTCAGGCTCGCCCGCCACGGCGGCAGCCGCACGCCGAAAACCGCGTCCAGCCGCGCGCAATCCAGGCGGGAATTGGCCGGCCGTTTCGCGGGAGTCGGATAATCCGCCGTGGTGACCGGCGCCACTTCGGGCACTGCGCCGCCCCGTCGTGCGGCTTCCTCGAATGTCGCCGTCGCCAGCCCGAACCAGGTGGTTTCACCCGACCCGGCGGCATGGAAAATGCCGCGATATTCCGGCCGCCACCCGGTCGCGTCCACCCGAGCGATCACGCCCATGACGGCGTCGGCGAGGTCGGTGGCGGTTGTGGGGCAGCCGTGCTGGTCGGCGACCACGGTCAGCCGGGGTCTTGTCTTGCCCAATGTCAGCATGGTGCGGACGAAATTCTTGCCGGCGGCGGCATAGACCCAGGCGGTGCGGAGGACGATGGCATCGGCGCCCGAGGCGATGACGGCCTGCTCGCCCGCCAGTTTGCTGGCGCCGTAGACGCCCTGCGGGGCGACCGGGTCGGTCTCGACATAGGGTTGTGGCTTGGTGCCGTCGAAGACGTAGTCGGTGGAGATGTGGATCAGCGGAATGCCGGCCTCGGCGCACAGGCGGGCCAGGGTGGCCGGTCCGTCGCGGTTGGCGCGATAGGCGGCGGCGGCGTTGGTTTCCGCCGCATCCACCGCTGTATAGGCGGCGGCGTTGACCACGAGACGGGGGCCGGTTGCCCGGAATATTGCCTCGATCGTCTCCGGCTGGTCGAAGTCGAAGTCAGGGCGGCCGACGCGATGGACGCCGGGGGCGGTTGCAAGGGCGGAGGCGAGTTGGCCGGTGCCGCCGGTGACCAGGATGGGGCCGGTCATGGCTGGGCGCAGCCCGAACGTTCGTGCGCGAATGGCCGGGACACGCCGAACGGGCGGGGACGGCGGGACATCCTGGCCGGCGCCATGCCGTGCTCAGGGATGCAACGACGTGCGTCCTTACACATGAAACAGCACCGGCAAATCCCGCAGCCGAGGCAGCACCTTGTCCTTGTCCGACAAGATCACGCTGTCCACAGGCCAGTCGATGCCGATATCCGGATCGTTCCAGATCACCCCACGCTCCGCGGGTTTGTCGTAGGCGCCGGTGACCTTGTAGATCACCTCGGTTTCCGCGGTCAGGGTGCAGTAGGCGTGCAGGAAGCCGACCGGCACCCAGATCTGGGTCCAGTTCTCCGCGCTGATCTCGGCGCCGACCCATTTCCCGAAGGTCGGCGACCCGTGCCGCACATCGACCGCCACGTCATAGATCGCGCCCCGCACGCAGCGCACCAGCTTGCCCTGGGCGTTCGGGCCAACCTGGCAATGCAGGCCGCGCAGCACGCCGGCCCCGTTCGACACCGCGTGATTGTCCTGGACGAACGGTCCCGGAATGCCGGCATCGGCGAAGCGGTTCGGGTTCCAGGTCTCGGAGAAGAAGCCTCGCGGGTCGGTGTAGCGCGGCGGCGTGATCAGCTTGACGTCGGCGATCGCCAGCGCCTCGACCTTCACGCGCTCTCTCCATCGGCCAGTTCCATCAGGACCCGTCCGAGTTCGGTTTTTCCCAGATGGGTGGCGTGGTGGCGCAGCCGGTCGGCATCGATGAAGCCCATGCGGAACGCGACCTCCTCCGGGCAGCCCACCAGCATCCCGGTGCGCGACTGAATGGTCTGCACGAAGGTCGCCGCCTGCAGCAGGCTGTCCGGCGTGCCGGCATCCAGCCAGGCGCAGCCGCGCGACAGCTTCTCCACGTGCAGCGTGTCCATTTCCAGATAGACGCGGTTGAGATCGGTGATCTCCAGTTCGCCGCGAGCCGACGGCTTGATCTGCGGCGCGATGTCGCTGACATGCTTGTCGTAGAAATACAGCCCGGTGATCGCCCAGTTGCTGGTGGGCGCGGCGGGCTTCTCCACCACCTCGACCGCCTTGCCGTTCTGGTTGAAGGCGACCACACCGTAGCGTTCCGGATCGCGCACCTGATAGGCGAACACCGTGGCCCCCACGGGGCGAGACGACGCCGCCCGCAGCAGCGTCGACAGGTGGTCGGCGTGGATCAGGTTGTCCCCCAGCGCCAGGGCACAGGGCTGGCCCTCCAGCCAGTCGCGGCCGATCAGGAACGCCTGGGCGATCCCGTCCGGGCTGGGCTGGACGGCATATTCGAAGCGGACGCCGAACCGCGACCCGTCGCCCAGCAGCCGGCGGAACTGCGGCAGGTCCTCCGGCGTGGAGATCAGCATGATGTCCCTGATACCGGCCAGCATCAGCGTGGACAGCGGATAGTAGACCATCGGCTTGTCGTAGACCGGCAGAAGCTGCTTCGACGCCGCCAGGGTCATCGGATGCAAGCGCGAGCCGGAACCGCCGGCCAGCAAAATCCCCTTCATGCCGCTTTTCCCTTGTCGTCAACCGATGTCCCAGGTTGTTGGGTGCCAAGCCGCTGTCCGGCATATTTCGCCGCCCGCAGCGCTTCCCACCAGGGTCGGTTGGCCAGGTACCAGTCGATGGTGCGGGCCAGGCCGGTTTCGAAATCGTGCGGCGCCTTCCAGTCGAGTGCCTGCTCGCTGCGCGAGGGGTCGATCTCGTAGCGGAAATCGTGGCCAGGGCGGTCGGTGACGTAGCGGATCAGGCGTTCGCGCGGTCCGGCCGGATCGGGCACGCTTGCGTCGAGATGGGCGCAGATCGCTTTCACCACCTGAAGGTTGGTGCGCGGCTGGCGGCCGCCGATGGCATAGGTCGCACCTGGGGTGCCGCTTTCGACGACGCGCACCAGGGCGGCGGCGTGGTCCTCGACGAACAGCCAGTCGCGCATGTTGGAACCGTCGCCGTAGACCGGCAGGTCCCGTCCCTCCAGCGCGTTCAGGGTGACCAGCGGGATCAACTTCTCGGGAAACTGCCAGGGACCGTAGTTGTTGCAGGTGTTGGAGACGATCGTGGGCAGCTTGTAGGTGTGGCTCCAGGCCCGGACCAGATGGTCGGACGCGGCCTTGGTCGCCGAATACGGGCTGCGCGGATCGTACGGCGTGGTCTCGGTGAACGGCGGGTCGTCGTGATCCAGGGCGCCGAAAACCTCATCGGTGGAGACGTGGTGGAAGCGGAACGCCGTTTTCCTATCGGCGGACAGCGCGGCGTAATGGCGGCGGGCGGCTTCCAGCAGGATGAAGGTGCCGACGACGTTGGTCTGCACGAAATCCGCCGGGCCGTCGATCGAGCGGTCGACGTGGCTTTCCGCCGCCAGGTGCATCACCGCGTCCGGATCGTGGGTTTCGAACACCTGGCGCATCGCCGCGGCATCCGCGATGTCGGCTTTCACCAGCAGATGGCGGTTGTGCCGCAACCCGTCTTCCAGCGCGTCCTCCGACGCGGCATAGGTCATCTTGTCGACGTTGATCACCACGTGATCCGTGTGGCGCAGCAAATGCCGCACCACGGCGGAGCCGATAAATCCACACCCGCCGGTCAGCAAAAGCTTCATACAGCCGCACATCCCTGCCATTTCGCAGGTCTTGCGGTAACACCAATCCGGCGCGCACGGCAACCGTCAGCTGTGGACTCCCGACAGAAACAGCGCGATCGGGCGCTGTCTCCACGTCTGTATCGCCTATTCGTCGTCCGGCGGCCGCGATCGGGGTCAGAAATCCAGGTCGGCATAATGCTCCGGCGGCGTGGTCCCAGCCACCCGGTCGGCCAGCAGGCCGCGGAAGCTCGGCCGCGACTTCACCTTGGCATACCACTCCTTCGCCGGGGGACAGATCGTCCAGTCCAGCTCACCGATGAAGTCGAGCGTGGATAGATGCGCCGCCGCGGTGAAGTCCGCCATCGACAGCGCACTGCCGGCCAGCCATTTGCGCGTCTCCGCCAGCCAGCCGATGTAATCCAGGTGGTAGCGCAGGGCGGTGTAGCCGGTGCGGATCGCCGCCGGATCGGGATTGCCGCGCCGGGTCAGGCGCCGCAGGTATTTCTCGCCGTACAGGTTCTGCGTCACTTCCATGGCGAACTTGCCGTCGAACCAGGCGGAGAGGCGGCGGACCTCGATCCGTTCCGCCAGGGTGCGGCCCAGCAGGCTGCTGTCCGGATAGGCCTCGTCCAGGTATTCGCAGATCACCGCGGAATCGGGGATAACGAGACCGTTATCCTCCACCAACGTCGGCACTGTGCCGGCCGGGTTCAGTTCCAGGTATTCCTCGCGGCGTTCCCAGACCTTTTCCAGCCGCAATTCGAACGGCAACCGCTTTTCCGCCAGCACCAGGCGGACCTTGCGGGCGTAGGGTGACAGAGGAAGATGGTAAAGAACGCGCATCGCGAGATTTATCGCACCCTATCGCGCGTCGCGCAAAGCGCCGATTGCCGGATATCACACCGGATATGGTTGACTCTGCATCTTTGTCACCCCATCGGCGCCGGCGGCGTGGTGCGCCGGTGCCAGCAGACGCCACGGCCCCCGCGAATGTCCCCAGCGAATGCCTGCTTGCAGCGCCGAGTCGCCGGCGAGGGGCGTCGGGTGTCGCCGAAGCCAGAATATTGCGATAAAGAACAGGTTGGCCGTTGCCGGAACGACCGGGCATTGGCCGAAAGGAGTATACGAACGGTTCGGGTTGGCGCGGCCTCAGTGCCCCTGCCAGGCATCGAAGCGTTGCCGCAGCTTGGGCAGGTTGTCGTGCCAGAAGCCGGTGTCGACTTTCAGTCCGGCGGCCAGGTTGGCCGGCGCGCTCGCCGACACCGACGCCAGGTCGGGCGCCAACCCGTCGTTCAGCCCCTTGGCCAGCCCGGCATCGCCGCCTTGCTTCAACAGCCGCAGCTCGACTGCCGGCATGCCGGTGAAATAGAGGAATTGTTGCGCGGCCCGAGCGGACTGGCTGCCTTTCATGATGGCCCAGCTTTGGACCTCGTTGAGGCTGCCGGCGAATTGCAGCCCGAACGTCTTGTGTTCCTGGTTCGCGGTCTCGGCGATCTGCCCGCTGGGTCCGCTGGTCATCAGCACGTCACCCGAGGCCAGGATATGCGCTGCCTCGGTGTCGGTGGACCACCAGACGATATAGGGCTTCAACTGATCGAGCTTCCGGAAGGCCCGGTCCACCCCTTCCGCGCTGGACAGTGTCTTGTAGACATCGCCGGGCGCGACCCCGTCGGCCAACAGGGCGAATTCCAGGTTGCCGCGCACGCCTTTGCGCAGGCCGCGCTTGCCGGGATATTTCGCCACGTCCCAGAAATCCGCCCATGTCGGGGCCACCGGCAGCTTGTCCTTGTCCCAGGCCAGTACCGTGGTGTCGACCACGGCGCCGACGCCGCAATCGCTGACCGCCTGTGGCAGATAGTGGTCCTTGCCGCCGATCGCCCCCCAATCCAGCTTTTCGAACAGGCCCTCGCCGCAGCCCGCGGCCAGTTCATCCGCGTCGACCAGCACCAGGTCCCACGGATTGTTGGGCGTTTTGGCCTGGGTGCGCAGCGTGTCGATCCCGCCGCCCCAGATTTCCTGCTGAACCGGCGTACTGGTGATGGCGGTGAACGGTTGAACGTAGGCGGATTCTATCGCGTGTTGCAGCGACTCGTCGCGCGTAACGATCGTCAGATCGTTCGGGCTGGCGAAAGCCGACGGTGCGGCCAACGCCGGGGCGGCGAGCAGCGCCACGGTGACCAGAAGCGAGCGGGCGGGCATGAACAGACTGATATCCGGCTTCCTGATGATGGATCGACGCTACAGGCCGCCGCCTCTTTGAGCAACGACCCCCCGTGGCATCACGGCAAACAATCGTCTGGCACAATCTGTTGCCGAATCATATCGGCTATCGACAGAACCGCGCTTCTGCGATTGGGGACGGCGGATGTCGCTGCGGGATTTTGCCGGGGTCGCAGGACGGGATCGATCTTGCCGGGCGCCTTGCATCGACTGAACTAATGAGACTCAGTCGAATGAGGCTTGGTGATGCGTTCCATCAATATCCACCAGGCCAAGACCCATCTGTCCCGGCTGATAGAAGAAGCCGTCATGGGTGAACCGTTCATCATCGCCAAGGCCGGCAAGCCGCTGGTGGCGGTGACCCGGCGAATGAGCCGCTGTTCAGCGCGGCCGGCGTTTGGCAGATGGGGATCAAATTCGCGCTGGGCCGTGAGCATTTGACCTGCCATCCGCGGTTGCTGCGGGGCGAGCTGCCGGATCACGGATATGCCG
>DATAZJ010000043.1:0-2476 GCA_036272115.1 Rhodopila sp.
CTGAGTTTTGACGACCTGCAGGCGCGCACCGAGGCGAAGCTGCATCTGCCCGCCTGAGACCGGAGACGACAGCATGAGCGAGGATCGCGACGAAGGCGTGCGGATGATCCGCGACAGCGCGGCCGGGATCGCGCCTCGTTCGGGGGATTTTCGCCGAATCCGAGCGCTGCGGTTCGTCGAGCCCGGGTTCGACCGGGCGGTGTTTCGGGAAATGTGCCAGATGGGCTGGCTGGGGCTGATGGTCCCGGAGGCCGCCGGCGGATCGGGGCTGGGTGCGAGGGAATTCTGCGCGCTGACCGAGGAACTCGGCGCATCGCTGGTGCCCGAACCGCTGATCGGGGCAGCGATGGCGGCTGGGTTGCTGCCGGAGGCGCATCTGATCGACGTGCTGAGCGGCGACCGGATCGTTCTGCCGGCATGGCAGGAGGCGCCGCACAGTCTGGACGTCGCCGCCGGTGGCACGGTTGCCGGCAACGGGACGGTGACCGGCAAGAAGTTGTTCGTGGCGATGGCGGCGGGGGCGGATGCCTTTCTGGTGACCACGACGACAGGTTTGGCGCTGGTCGAACGCGGTGCGCCGGGGGTGCATCTGGAGATGACGCAGACCCAGGATGGCGGCGGGTTCGGCACGTTGACGCTGGATAACGCGCCAGCCGAGGTTTTTCCCGGTGACGCATCCGCGGCGGTGGATATCGCCGCTTTGGCAACGAGCGCCTATCTGCTGGGCTGCATGGACCGGGTGTTCGGTGTTACGCTGGAATATCTGAAGACGCGGGAGCAATTCGGCCGCAAGATCGGATCGTTCCAGGCGTTGCAGCACCGGTCGGCGGATTTGCGCATCCAGGTATCGCTGACCCGAGCGGTGGTGGAGGCGGCGGCGGCGAAGTATGACGCGTCGGATGATCCGGCGGTGCGCAAGGCGGCGGTGTCGCGGGCCAAGGCTCGGGCTTCGGACGCGGCGAGCGTGGTGACCCGTGGGTGTATCCAGTTGCATGGCGGGATTGGCTATACCGACGCAGCCGATCCCGGGTTGTTTCTGCGAAAGATGATGGTGCTGGCGCCATCCTACGGGTCCGCGGCGCTGCATCGCGCTCGGTTTCGGGCGTTTGCCCCCGAGGGCGATGAGGATTAGGGGCGCGGTAAGGCTGCGTCGATAGTTACCACTGGTGTAACGACTCGATGGAAGAACTGACCGCTGACGTGGCTCAGCCGGATAGCGGGCCGATCGATCCAGCGTTCGAACAGGGTTGCTATCGCAAGGCTCACAGCTATGCCGCCCACGATGCCGATGGCGAGGCTGGCACCATACGGCACATGGGCAGCCTCGAGAGTATAGGCAGCGGCGATCACGGTGAACAGCACCGGAAAATGCGTCAGGTACAGGCTGAAGGAGATTTTTCCGAACCAGCGCAGAACAGGCGTTTCCAGCCCGCGGCGCACGGTCGGCAGCTGGGCCACGCCCGCGAAAACCAGGATCGCGCCGAACATGAGACGCGGATCGTTCGGCAACGACGTTATCGGTGTCGTGGATAGCAGGACGCCCAAGGTCAGGCATAACCCGGCCAAGACACAGCGCCACGTGCCACCGGCCGCGCGTTGCAGGTGAGGAGCCGCCAGATGACCCAGGATGAACAGGCACAGCGGGCTCGCCAGGAAGCAAAAGGCTAGGACCACGCAAATGCTCCGATAGACCGTACGCCCTGCAGACGCGCGCGTCGCGACGAGCGTCATGGCCAGAAGGGACCCAACAAATTCGGTATGCAGCGTCCAGAGCGACGGGTTCCGCGCCTGCTGTATTGGCGCGAGGTCGATGAAGGCGCCCAGCCAATGCGACAGGAAATCCAGGTCGCGATATCCGGTCAGCAGGCCCTCGACGAAAATCTGGTGGGCGATCGTTCGGAAAGGGACAGGCGACGGTAACGGCACGCCGAACCAACTTATCCCCAACAGCCTGGAAGCTGCATGCGGCGCTCCGGGAAGCAGGCGGAACAAAATCGCCGCGAGGATCAACGTGGCCGCCATGGGCAGCCCGAGCCTGATCAGGCGGCGGGCGATCAGTGACGGGATGGAAAGGCGCCGGCCGCTGAAGGCATACGTCAGCACGACGCCGCTGATAATAAAGAACAGATAAACCGCCGTAACGCCGCTGAACAGAAAATCGAGCGGCGTATCGATGAGCCGAAGTTCCCACCGGAAGTGGATGAACTGCGGATTGCCAAAACCAAGTCCCGGCAAGAATGCATAGGCGTAGTGCAGCAGGACGACCTGCATGGCAGCGAAGCCACGCAATCCATCGAGCCAAGCTACCCGCGGCGTGCCCCGAGTTGATACCGCCATCCGTCCCCCGCCTCAGTCGACCGGTCACCGGCGACACGATCGGAAAGAAACACCCAAGCGTAATTGGGATACGGTTGCGATTTGGTTTCAGATGCCGGCGTTTACCTACGGAACGCCGGCATCACCGCTTCCGACACCC
>DATAZJ010000044.1:0-1773 GCA_036272115.1 Rhodopila sp.
GCAATGCGAGCGGGCAGATGGTGCCGATCGGGTCGGTCGCTCGTTTGTTCAAGACCACCGGGCCGTACCGCGTGCCTCGGTATGACATGTTCCCGGCGGCCGAGGTGCAGGGCAGCACGCTGCCGGGCGTGTCGTCGGGCTACGCGCTGACCCAGATGGAGAAACTTGCCGCCCAGCGCCTGCCGCCCGGCATCGGCTTCGAGTGGACCGATCTGGCGTATCAGCAGCGCCAGGCCGGCAACACGGCGATCCTGATCTTCGGCGCGTCGGTGCTGTTCGTGTTCCTGGTGCTGGCGGCGCAGTACGAGAGCTGGACGCTGCCGCTGGCGATCGTACTGATCGTGCCGATGTGCCTGCTGGCGGCGGTGACCGGGCTGCTGTTCCGCGACATGAACGTCGACATCCTGGCGCAGATCGGCTTCGTGGTGCTGGTCGGGCTGGCGGCGAAAAACGCCATCCTGATCGTCGAGTTCGCCAAGCAGGGCGAGGAATCCGGCCTCACCGCCCGGCAGGCGGCGATCCAGGCGGCCAAGACCCGGCTGCGGCCGATCCTGATGACGTCGTTCGCCTTCGTGCTGGGGGTGATCCCGCTGGTGCTGGCCAGCGGTGCCGGCGCCGAGATGCGGCAGTCTCTGGGCACCGCGGTGTTCGCCGGCATGCTGGGCGTCACCGGGTTCGGCCTGATCTTCACCCCAGTGTTCTACGCGGTGATCCGGCGCGTGTTCGCCGGACGCCGGCGGGTGTCGGGCGAGGCGCAAGGGGCGATCGGGGCGCCGGCGGAGTAGGGGGCATTGCCTGCCGTCCAGGACAGCTCCGCCCGGGACGGCAGCGCACTCGACGATGTCCTATGCCCCGCCGAACATCTCATCGACCGCACGAATAATCCGGTCCTGATCGCTTTCCGGGAGGATCTGCAGAACTTCGCCTGGCCGCTACCGCCCTTGATGTTGACCCATCGGCACCGCCGTGCAACCGTCATGGCAAGCGCAGCTTGCCATCCATGCCTTTGTTTCCGCTCGTAAAAGGCGTGGATGCCGACCTCCGTCGGCATGACGGACGGAGTCAACCGAAGAGTCTGCTTTAACGCCGGTTGGTATAATTACCTCTCGCCGGCCGTGTGGGATGCCCGCAATCGGCATCGAATCCCAGGTCAAATCCAGCCCGCCTCCGAGAAACTCCGCGCGAACTCAGCGAAACTCCGCGATCCGCTTGATTGCTTTCCGATCCACCGCGACGAAGTCGAATGGCGCTCCCAACACCCGTCAACCCGGCGGACACAGAACGAGTCGCAACCCGCGTGGAGCAACCATTGCTGGGCATCGCTACATTTGCCACCCCAGCGCATCTCAATCATCGATATCAACAGATAACGCGATAAGAGCCACGCCGGTTGGTATAAGTGCTGCGACGTTGGTACTGCCGCCTGTTCCGTCATAGCGGGCGGAGGCCCGCTATCCACGCCTTCTCCGAGATCAGCACTGCAAGCCGTGGATGGCGACCCTTTGCCCGCCATGACGATGAGAGGCTGGCGGCGCTTGTCAAGCGATTTGGTTATTTCACCACGAGCTCTCAGTGCCGCGTGGGGCTCAGGCGCGCCGGCAACTGGCAGGCGAGCACCAAGGTCAGCACGGCAAATCCGGTCGCCAGCAAATAAGCGTTGTGCAGCGACCCGGCCATCACGTCCGTCAGATGGGCAAGTCTCTCAGGTGCCATGGTTCGGCGGGTGGGCAGATCCAGCAGTTGCGCCACGGCATTGACCGCGCCGGGGTCGAG
>DATAZJ010000045.1:0-1939 GCA_036272115.1 Rhodopila sp.
CGGGGTGCGTGCATCCAGCTTGACCGGCGCCTGCGGCGGCGCCGGCTGCGCCTTGGCCTCCGGCGACGGAGCAAACGTTGTCTGGTCGATCAGCGTACAGCCGGAGAAGCTGAGCAACGCCAGCACAACGGGCACAAGTCGGGTCACTGGCGATACTCCGGCGCGTCGCGATCGAGTTGCCGCTTGATACTGTCCAAATGCAGTTTCGGCGAATCCCGCCCACCTTCATGCCGCATCTGCTCCGCCGTCGCCTCGGCGATGTGAACCGGCACCGGCACGACCAGCCGCCCGGTGGATTGCGCCAGACGCTGCACCTCGCAGGCGCGCTCCAGATAATACAGGTCGTCCCAAGCCTTCGCGAGGCTGGGCGCCAGCACCAGCACACCGTGGTGCTTCATGAACACGATATCCGCATCGCCCACGCTGGCCGCGATCCGGTCGCCCTCCGATTCGTCCAGCGCGAGGCCGTTATAGGCGTCGTCCACCACCGTCCGGCCATAGAACTTCAGCGCGCTCTGGCCCGCCCAGATCAGCGGATCGCCCTCCACCATCGTCAGCGCGGTGGCATTCGGCATGTGGGTATGGAAGGCAGCGCGCGCGCGCGGCAACTTGGCATGCAAACGGGCATGGATATAAAACGCGGTATCCTCCGGCACACCGTCCCCGGCGATGACGTTGCGATGAAAGTCGCAGATCAGCAGGCGCGACGCCGTGATCTCCGCAAACGCCCAGCCATCGGGATTGACCAGGAACACGTCGTCCCGCCCCGGCACCATGAACGACAAATGGTTGCAAATCCCCTCGCTCAGCCCCATCCGAGCCGCCGCTCGGAAACAGGCAGCAAGATCGACACGCGCCTGCCAGACTTCGGGGCTGTCCAGATCGCCATTTCGCATGATCGAAGATGTGTTCATGACATGCAGGCTTGCAGGAAGCCGGCCGCTGGGCAAGATGCCGCGCATGACACAGACAAACCTGCGAATTGACGGCAAGCGCCTCTGGGACACCCTGATGGGCTACGCCGAAATCGGCGCCACGGCAAAAGGCGGAGTCCGCCGCCTGACCCTGACCGATGTGGACAAGCGCGGACGCGACAAATTCCGCACCGAATGCCAGGCGCTGGGTCTCACCGTCCGGGTGGACGCGATCGGCAACATGTTCGCCCGCCGCCCCGGCCGTGACCCGTCACGCGCCCCGGTGCTGTTCGGCAGCCACCTGGACAGCCAGCCCAGCGGCGGCAAATTCGACGGCGCCCTCGGCGTCCTGGCCGGCCTGGAGGTCATGCGCAGCCTGAACGACCTCGACGTCATCACCGAGGCCCCTCTCGAACTGATCAACTGGACCGATGAGGAAGGCAGCCGCTTCGGCCACAGCCTGATGGGCTCCGGCGTCTGGGCCGGCATCTTCGGACTGGAAAAAGCCTACGGCCTGACCGACACCGAAGGCGTCTCGGTCGCCACCGCCCTGGACGGAATCGGCTACCGCGGACCGGAACCCGCATCGCCCTTCAAAGCCGACGCCTATTTCGAACTGCACATCGAGCAAGGCCCGATCCTGGAGCGCGAAGCCCGCCAGATCGGCATCGTGACCGGCGCCCAGTCCCAGGTCTGGTACGATGCGGTGACCATCGGACAGGACAGCCACGCCGGCACCACCCCGCCGTCCACCCGCAAGGACGCCCTGGTCTGCGCCGCCCGCATCATCGACCTGGTGGACCACATGATGCGCGCCCGCGGCGAGGACGGCCGCGGCACCGTCGGCCAACTGCTCGTCTTCCCCAACAGCCGCAACGTCATATCCGGCGAGGTCCGTTTCTCCGTCGAATTCCGCCACCCATCGGATGCCGAAGTCGACATCCTGGATGCCGAGTTCCCCCCCGCCGCCCAGGCCATTGCCGCTGCCTGCGGGGTCAAACTGGACCTGACCACGCTGTTCAAAA
>DATAZJ010000046.1:0-6037 GCA_036272115.1 Rhodopila sp.
GACTTGGACCAACGCTTTTTTTTGCGCAGGACGCCTGGATGTTGACCTCCGTCGGCATGACGAACGGCGTGGGGGCCGACCACCGTTGGCATGACGAATAATACCAGCCGGCGTTGATGCAGACTCTTCTCTGTTGACCCCCTCCGTCATGCCGGCGCATGCCGGTATTCACGCCTTTTACAAGCGGAAACAAAGGCATGGATGGCGAGCGGTACAGACCGGCTACGTTGGTAACACTTTAGACCGGGCACCTGGGTGACACTCTGGATTTTGGTCTGGAGGAGCAACCAATGGCCTGGCCGGTGGAGAGTGTGATGAACCAGCGTCTGTGCTTTATCGTGGCGTGCCTGCTTGGCGAAGAATCCATGAGCGCGCTGTGCCTGCGGTTCGCGATCAGCCGCAAGACCGGCTACAAATGGCTTCACCGCTACGATACGCTGGGAGCTGCCGGGCTGGCGGATCTGAGCTCCGCGCGCCACACCATGGGCCGGGTGATGGATGTGGATGTCTCCGGGGCGTTGCTGGCGTTGCGCCGGACGCGCCCGACCTGGGGTCCGCGGAAGCTTTTGGCGCGTCTGGAGCGGGATCAACCGGGGCTCAAGTGGCCGGCTGCCAGCACTGTGGGCGACCTTCTCAGGCGTGAGGGGCTTTCGGAGCCTCGGCTTCGGCGATCACGCGAGCCTTCGCGAGCCCGGCCGCAGATCGAGCCGGCGGCGCCGAACGAGAGCTGGGCGGCGGATTTCAAGGGTTGGTTCCGTACCGGCAATGGGGTTCGCTGTGAGCCCTTCACCGTGACTGACGGCTACAGCCGCTATCTTCTGGCGTGCCGGGCGGTGCCAAGAACCACGGCAGCGGAGGTGAAAGCCATCCTGACGGAGTTGTTCATCAGCCATGGTTTGCCGCGTGCGCTGCGCACCGACAATGGCGCTCCGTTTGCCAGTCGCACCGGGCTGGGCGGGCTGACAGGCCTTTCTGTCTGGCTGTTGAAGCTGGACATCTGGCCCGACCGGATCGCGCCGGGGCGACCGGACCAGAACGGCCGGCACGAGCGGATGCACCGCACGCTGGGTGAGGATACGGCGCACCCGCCGGCGAAGACGGTTGTGGCGCAGCAGGCGAAATTCGATATTTGGCGGGATGACTTCAACACCAACCGGCCGCATGAGGCGTTGCTGCAGCGGTGTCCGGCGGAGCTGTATCAGTCTTCGGCCCGGCGTTATCCTGAGACGATCCGGGCGTGGGACTATCCGGCGGACCATCATGTGCGCCCGGTTGGCAGTTCCGGCAACATCAGGTGGCGGGACGAGGCGGTCTATGTTTCGGAGTCCCTGCGTGGGGAGATGATCGGTTTGGCGCAGCGCGATGACGGCCATTGGGCGATCCGGTTCCGTAACTTCGATCTTGCGACGCTGGATGCCGAGACGAACAAGATCAGACGGTCCGGATTGATCCGTCTGATACCAGCCGCGAGCGCCGAAGCCGCGGCGTGAGGCAGAACCCAACCTGGCTGAGGTTGGCATAGCGTTCGCCGCCGTCAAGGACGCTACGCGCCGCCGAGGCGGTGGCTTGAAAGCCATCCTTGACCGCGGCGAACGCTATGCCGGCGGAACATCAGGCTGGGACGAAGAAACGGCCCATTCCAGCCGAACCAAGAAACATGACGTGCGACAGAGGGACATCAAATGATGCAAACAAATCGGGAAATCTGTCACCCAGGTGCCCGGTCTAAAGTGTTACCAAGGTGCCCGGTTGTAGAAGCCTGCGCTCGCCATGACGGCTGCACGGCGGTGCCGATGGGTCAACACCAAGGGCGATTGGTATCAGACCGCCTCCTGCCGCAGCATTTCGCGCAATGTGCGGGCCGCATCGCTGAAATCGGCTTCTACCGTGGTGACGATCGCCGGACCGAGCGGCGTGAGATCGCCATTGCGCGCGGCGGCCATGATTGTCCGTAGCCGGGATTCCAGGGCGGCCATGCCGTAACCCGCGGCCATGCCGACCAGCGCATGCGCATGCGCGGTGACCGCACCCGGTGCTCGGGCCACCAACGCCCGGCGCAGCGCCGGAAAACGGTGTTCCATGTCCAGAAGGCACTCGTTCACCAGGTTGACGAAGATTTCCGGCGCCAGATGGGCGCGCAGTTCCTCGATGCGGTCGGCGGCGAGGATCGGGGAAATCCCCGGGCCGGCTGGCTTGCCGGTCGTCCGCGGCGGCGCGGCTGATGAGGCCGCGGTCCCTTGCACCGACCACACGTACCGGCCGAGGACGCCAAGGAGTTGCCGTGGTGAAACCGGTTTGCCGAGGAGGCCATCCATCCCCGCGGCCCGGAACAGGGCTTCATCGTCCGGCCCGATATTGGCGGTCAGCGCGATGATCGGCACGGAGGCCGCGGGCTCCGGCAGGGTTCGGATGATCCGCGTGGCTTCCTGTCCGCCCATGCCGGGCATGAAAACGTCCATGAACA
Organism: Rhodopila sp.; assembly: GCA_036272115.1. Classification (GTDB taxonomy): domain Bacteria; phylum Pseudomonadota; class Alphaproteobacteria; order Acetobacterales; family Acetobacteraceae; genus Rhodopila. The sequence continues at coordinate 2,465 of DATAZJ010000046.1, forward strand.
CCAGGTCGTAGGGTGTGGTCCGGACAGCCCGGATCGCGGCCGGTCCGTCCGCGGCGATATCGACGTGATGACCCTCCCGGCGCAGCAGGGTCGCGGTGACCAACTGGTTCGCCACGACGTCCTCGGCGAGAAGAACCCGGGTGCGCGGCGGCGACCGGGGCGAGGCGACGATCGCCGCGGCGGGATCGGCCCGGAGTATCGACACCTGGTCCGCCAGCGCCTGGATCACGGCGGTCGTTCGATCCATTCCCGCCACCGATCGCGGCGGCACGGCGTCGGGGGGCAGAGTGATCCAGAAGGCGTTGCCGTCCCGGCCATTGTCCGATCGCCAGGCGCCGCAGCCGATGGCGCCGCCCATCAGCGTCATCAGTTGCAGGCAGATCGACAAGCCCAGGCCGGTACCGGCGGCTTCCTCGCTGCCCGGGCGAACGAGCCGCGAGAACGGACTAAACAGGCGCTGGCGCGCGTCGGGCGTGATGACCGGTCCCTCATCCTTGACGGTGATCCGGATCGCTTCCCCCGCGTCCTGGCCGGGTTCCACGGTCAGCCATACCATGCCGGGGCGGGCGTATTTCACCGCGTTCGAGAGCAGGTTGAGCTGCACCTGGCGCAGCCGGCCCGGGTCGGTGAGCAGGATTGGCGGCGTGCCGTCAGCGATGGCGATCCGGATGACGATGCCGCGGCCGGTGGCTTGGGGGGCGAACATCTCGACGCAGCTATCCAGCAGCGGCCGGAGTTCGAACAGGCTGGGGCGGATGGACAGCTTGCCGGCTTCCATCTGGGACATGTCGAGGATGTCGCTGATCAGCGCGAACAGCACATCGCCGGACTGGTGGGCCATGGCCAGCAGCGACCGTTGTGCCGGGGCAAGGACGCTGTCGCTCAGCAGCCGGATGGTGTTGAGCAGCGCATTCAGCGGCGTGCGGATCTCGTGGCTGACGATTGCCACGAAGCGGGATTTTTCGGCGTTCGCCAGGTCGGCGGCTTCCTTGGCCTGGCGCAGGGTTTCCTCGGTCTGCCTCTGTTCGGTGATGTCGCTGTAGAGCGTGACAAAGCCCCCGTCGGGCAACCGGCTGCGGCGCAGTTCGATGGTGTGGCCATCCGGCCGCAGCCGCTGGACGATGCCATTCGACGCGATTTGCAGGCGTGCCATCCGGCGCTCGACCTCGGCTTCCGGGTCGGTGGTCGTGCCGAACTGTCCGGTGGCGATCTGGGCACGCAGGATCGCCTCCATCGGCAGGCCGACGCGCAGGATTTCGGCCGGGACGCCGGCGACGATGGGGAAACGGGCGTTCCATTCGACCAGGCAGATATGGGCGTCGAACATCGACATGCCGTCGGTCATGCTGGCCAGCGTCGCGTCGAGTTGTTCGGCCTTCGCCAGCGCGGTCGCCTGCGCGACTTCCAACTGGGCGTTGGCGGAGGCCAGGACGGCGCGCTCCTCCGCCGCTTGCGCGGCACGGCGGCGGGTCAGATTGGTGCCGCGGATCAGGACCAGAGACAGCAGGGCCAGCAGTGCGGTGATGAAGCCGGCGTACATCTCCGCGTCCTGGCGCCAAACGACGGCGGGCTGCAAGGCATCGGCCCGGCTCATCGCCACGACGACGGTGAGGTTCCGGCCGGGCAGGCGGCGGAAGGCGTGGATGCGCTGGACCGCGTCGTTGGGCGAGGGACCGGTCCAGATGCCGCTGTCGGTGTCGTGGATGGCGGCGAAAAATGGGGTGTCGCTGACGCTGACGCCGGGATCGACGCTGGCCGGGCCGACCGATCCACGCAGTCGGCCGTCGTCCAGCCCGACCAGCGTCGCGAAGGAGCCGGAGCCCAGGTCCGTCTGGCTGATGACGTCGGTGATCGCCGCGACCCGGTAGTCGGTATCGATGGCGCCGGCGAACGATCCGTCGGGGTCATGCAGCGCTCGGGCGACGTTCAGGTGCCACTGCCGCATGATGCCGTCGATCGCGGGCGGCCCGATATACAGCGCGTCGCCCGGTTCGGACGGACTGGCCAGGGCGCGAAAATAATCCAGGCCGGAGGCGTTCTGGTTGATCGCCTCATTGACCGTTGACTGGCGGACGATGCCGTTGGCGTCGGTCAGCAGCATGTCGCGACTCAGACCGTCCAGCGCGATGAGCCGGGTGTGCCAGGCGTTCAGGTCGAAGCTGCGCGGATTGGCCTCCCAGGCGGCGACAAGGATGCGCAGGGTCTGGTCGAGGGTCAGGATTTGCCGGTCGATCTGTCCGGTGAGTGTCAGTGCCTGGCTGGACAGGGCGGAGTTCGCCCGTGCGAGGGTGGCGGCACGCTGGACGCGGACCGCCTGCATCGTGCCGATCCAGGTCAGCGCGATCAGGCAGGCGGCCGCCAGAAGAATGCCGGCGGCGGATACGAAGTGCTTGTCCGGCTTCATCATCCAGGCGGCAAATCGGGTGGGAACGATCGGGCGGCGGCGTGCGCGGCGGTGGGGGCCGCGTTTCACGACTCCTAGTCCCAATAGGGTCGGAGATACAACTTGGCTACGGATCGCTGGTGCCGGGCGGGTCGTTCCGCCCACTTGCCGCGGCGGGCCGGGGGTACGATTGCCCGGGCGTGTCGGACGGTTGGGGAAACGGTCCCGGTCATGTTCGCCCAGTAGGGATATGGTGGCAGAGGTCAGGATCGAGGTTGTGGTCGCGGCGATGAGATGACCCGGATTATCCGAGGTTTCGCCGAGGCAAAACTGATCCGTACCGATCCGAAGACCGCCGCTTTGGTATCGCGTGTCGCGATCAGGTCGGGTCAAGGTGGCGCAGGCGATCGCCCAGTACGGCGTCGGCGTTCGATGCGCCACCGTTGCGCCCGGGGGGACCCTGGTCACGGCCTTCAACCTGACGCGCAGGAATCGCAGCCCGAATGGCACACTTCGTAACATTCCAGGCGGCGTGACGTTCCGTCAGCCAATCATCTGCCATTTCGTCTGATACCAATCGCCCTTGATTTTGACCCATCGGCACCGCCGTGCAACCGTCATGGCGAGCGCAGGCTCGCCACTCATGTCTTTGTTTCCGCTCGTAAAAGGCGTGGATGCCGACCTCCGTCGGCATGACGGACGGGGTCAACCGACGAGTCTGATTCAACGCCGGTTGGTATGAGCGCCCGATTCACGTGGAAGATCGAGGGCACTTCGTGACTCGCGCCTCGCCGCGATCGGGCACTGGTTCTGTCGCCATGGTCAGGTTCAGATGGGAAGGCGGACATTGAACCGACGTCGGAGCCATGCTGCTTGGCGTCACCGATAGCGGTATAAGATCACTTGCGTGGAAATTTGCCGAAAGGACCGGGACGGACATGGCGCCACATCCGCAACGACTGACAGTCACCCAGCGTGCGTGCCCGCTCGCGCGCCCGTTGATGACCGCGGACGGGGTCAAGACCGTCGTTGCCGTCGTTGTCGCCGAAATCTCCGACGTCGAGTCGCGTGGCCGCGCGGAATGCGTGCCGCTGCAGCGCTACGGCGAGAGCATCGACAGCGTTGTCGCCGAGCTTGAAGCGATGAAGGGCGCGATCACCTCGGGGCTCGATCGCGACACGCTGCAGAGC
>DATAZJ010000047.1:0-22740 GCA_036272115.1 Rhodopila sp.
CCGGTTCATCTCGGTCGGACCAACATGGCTGGGCTCGCCGGCGATCACCAGTTGAAAGTAACGAGCGTGCATCGTGCCCACCACGATGCCGATGTCGGCGCCGGCCGCTTCCATCACCGGCCCCTGCTCGATATGCAGTTCCAGCCACGCGCGCCAGTCACGCGGTGCGGGCGTCAACGACCCAGCCTGGCCGCTGCCGGTCAGCGCCTGGGCGACCGAAACACCACTGTCGTCCGTTGTCGCCAGGGCCACATCCAGCGGCAATTCACCCGCGGCGACCCGGCTGCCCATCATGGCGGGACGGAACCGGCTGCCTTCCTCATTCATCCAATTGACCAGTTCCAGCGGCGCGAGCGTCCGAACGCCGGCGTCGTCCAGCGCCCGGATCACCTCCAACCCCGTCAGCACGCCAACGATCCCGTCGAAGCGCCCGCCTGTGGGCACGGTATCCAGATGGCTGCCAAACGCGACAGCCGGCGCGGCCGAGTCGACGCCGGGTCGGCGCAGAAACATATTCCCGATCGCGTCCTGCTCGTGACGCAGGCCGATTGCCTGGCACCAGCGCAGGAAAAGAGCACGCGCGGCGGTATCTTCCGCGGTCAACGCCAACCGGCGGCTTCCGCCTTCCGGCGTCGGCCCGATCTCCGCCATGTCCATGATGGATTGCCACAGCCGGTCGGCGTCGATCGTCGGATTCATGCGGCTGCGGCGTCCTTCATCACGGTGGCGAGAATCGTGTAGGCTTCGGTCCACGCGGCTTCCACCGGCGGGGTGAAAGCATCGCCCAATCCCTGCCCCAGGGTCCAGAGCAACGCAGCGGCGACAACATCGTAATGCGCCGGCTGGACGCCGTACGCCGTGTGCCGGCGCCCCAGATCCTGGACCGCCGGAACAATCACCTCCAGCTTGCCCAGATTGGCGACCGCGGTGCCGATCATCAGCATCAGTTTGCGCCCTTGCTCGGCCATGTCGCCCTTGAACAGCGGCTTCAGCGCCGGATCGAGCACGAACAGCCGGTCATAGAACAGCGCTGCCGCCTGCGGGGCGATCGGCGCGACCTTGGCGAAGGACTCGCGAACAAGAGCCTGGTTTTCGGGTGTCATGGAAGCCTCGCGCTGCCTGTTGTGGAGGCAGAGCGCGATGCAATCCCCGGGCCGGTCAGCCGATCTTGTCGCGAGTGATCACCGCACCACAGGCGACCAGTTTCTCGGCCATGCCGTCATACCCGCGGTCCAGATGGTCCAGCCCGTCCAGCACCGTGTCCCCCTTCGCGCCCAGACCCGCCAGCACCAGCGCCGCCGCCGCCCGGACATCGGTCGCCAGGACCCGCGCGCCCGACAGCCGTTGCACACCGCGCACATGCGCCGTCGTGCCCACGACCGCGATATCGGCGCCCATCTTCCGCAATTCATCGACATGGCGGAATCGCTGCTCGAAAATCGTCTCGGTGATCGCGCTGGACCCCGATGCGGTCGCCAGCATGGCCATCGCCGGAGACTGCAGGTCGGTCGCGAAGCCGGGAAAGGGCCGCGTCTGAATATCGACCCCGGTCATACCTGCCGGCGACCGGCGGGCGATCACCCCATCCCGGACATCTTCCAGCACGACTCCGGCCGAGGCGAACGCAGGTCGCGCCGCCCCCAGAAGCTCGGCGTGGGCGTGGCGCAGCAGCACTTCGCCGTCCGTCACCGCCGCGGCACAGGCGATCGTCCCGAGTTCAATGCGATCAGGCATTACCGTGTAGTGGGCGCCGGCCAAGTCCCGGCCACCGTGGATTGTCAGGACATCGCCGCCGATCCCCGCGATCGCCGCACCCATCATCGTGAGGCACTGTGCCAGGTCGGTGATCTCGGGTTCCCGCGCAGCGTTGCGGATGACGGTCTGACCCTTTGCCAGGACGGCGGCCAGCAGCAGATTCTCCGTCGCGCCGACGGATGGCTGCGGCAACACGATTTCCGCGCCGTAAAGGCCGTACGGCGCGGTCGCGTGGATCAATCCTCCGTTCACCTCAATCTCGGCGCCCATGGCGCGCAGCCCGGCGATGTGGAAATCGATCCCACGCAGTCCGATCGCGTCGCCGCCCGGCAGCGGCAGGCTCGCTTCCCCACAGCGCGCCAGCAGGGCACCCAGCAGCAGGACGGAGGCGCGCATCCGGGCCACCAGGTCTCGGTCGATCTGTCGCGGGTGAATCCGTTCGGCGCACACCGTCAGTGACAGCCCGGTTCGCCCGGGCGACCAGGTCAGAGTGGCGCCGAGACGCTGCAGCAGGTTCGACAGCACCGCGACGTCCAGGATCGCCGGCACGTTGTCCAGGGTCACCGGGTGAGGCGTCAGCAGCGCCGAGACCATCAGCGGCAGGACGGCGTTCTTCGCTCCGCTGACGGCGTAGGTGCCGACCAGCGGACGGCCGCCGTTGATGACCAGGCATGTGCCCGGACTGGGGCGCCACCAGGGCGAGGCCCCGAGCAGGGAAGCGTCGGAAAGATGATTCATGCGATGGAGTCGCCCAGGTTCGGGATCGATCTTAGCCAAAGTGGGTGCCCCGCCGCTACCCGCCTTGATAGCGGGCGGCGGTTCTCATGCGGACTCACACCCGACGGGACGGCCGCGTCAGAAGCACCAGGGGCAGTGTGACGATGGCGAGAACGAGCATCAGCTTGAAATCATCGACATAGGCAATGATCTGGGCCTGGCGCGTGATTTCCTCGTTGAGCATCGCGGCTCCCTGGGTAGACCAGGGATTCCAGAACCGCAGGATCGCCCCTGTTTGAAAGGCGTGATTGAACGGATCGACCGCTCCCGCGACGATGGCGTGGTTGACCTGAGTGTTGGTCTGCAGCAGGGCGCCCGTGACGGAAATGCCTATCGAACTGCCCAGATTGCGCGTCAGGGCGTATATGCTGGTGCCTTCGGTCCGCCGTTCCGGCGGCAAGGTCGCGAACGCCGTGATGTTGAGTGGTATGGCGACGAAGCCGATGCTGAAGCCCTGGCCGATACCGACACTGACGATCGTCCATTCCGAGATATCGGGGGTCCAGAACGTCATCTCATAGAGAACGTAAGTGCCGATGATCAAACCGATACCCAACAGCATGCGCGGGCCGACTCGTCCGATTACACGTCCGCAAACCATGGCGGCGAGCATGATGCCGACGCCGCGCGGCGCCAGGACAATGCCGGTGGTGACGACGGGATAGTTCATCAACGTCTGCAGATACGGCGCCAGAAGTGCCAGCGTCGCATACATGATCAATCCGTTGATGGAGTAGAGGATGATGCCGACGACAAAATTCAGGTCGGCGAACAATTTGGGCGAAAGGAAGGGCCTCGGCGCCAGAGAGAACTGAACCAGGAACACGTAAAAGCCGAGTCCGGCCAGACAGGCCTCGATTATGATTTCACGCGAGGCGAACCAGTCCAACGTCTCGCCGCGGTCAAGCATGGTCTGGAACGCACCGATGGCAAGGCTCAACGCACCGAAGCCTATCCAGTCGAGCTTGATCGACCTGCTGTGCGCCGTTTCCTTCAGGAAAATCAGCAACCCGGCCACGGCCAGTATGCCAAACGGGACGTTGATGTAGAAAACCCAGCGCCAGTTGTAATTCTCGGTCAGCCATCCGCCCAGGATTGGGCCGAAGATCGGCCCGATCATCACACCCATTGTCCACACCGACATCGCGGCGCCACGTTGTTCGGGAGGATAGATGTCATACATCACGGCTTGCGAGAGCGGCACGAGGGAGGCGCCGAACATGCCCTGGAGGATGCGGAAAAGCACGATCTGGTCCAACGATTGGGCCATGCCACACAGGATGGAGGCGACAGTGAAGCCGGCTATGGCCGTGACGAACAGTTTGGTGCGGCCGAACCGGGCGGCCAGGAAGCTGGTCGGGGCGGTCATGATCGCTGCCGCCACGATGTAGCTGGTCAGCACCCAGTTGATCTCGTCCTGGCTGGCCGACATCGATCCCTGCATGTAGGGCAGGGCGACGTTGGCGATGGTGCTGTCGAGTGACTGCATCAGCGTGGCCAGCACGGTGCAGATCGTCACCATTGTGCGCGTCGCCGTGCTCATCGAAACACGCGCTGGCAGATCGGTCGTCACACCACCTTTCCCTGCTCCGTCACGAGATTTCGGCAGACAGGCCGGAGAGCCTGGATCGCAATCCCGATTTCGTCGTCCGACGGCGCGATGAGGGCGCTGTTCCGGGTCCCGCGACAGGCGGGTCCGGCCTGATCGATGCTCGATACGCCCGGCGCGGTCGGGATGATCGTCCTGGCCCGGCGATCCCCGTCGTCCTTAATGCGGCGAGACACCTCAATCGGACTGACAAGCGACGAGCCGGCAAGTGCCGGTGGGGAGGCGGACTCCTTCCGGCATATCGGGCCCATGCGTCGGGTCAACGGCAACCACGTAGCCTCGGACAATCCAGACTGCCGCTGGCTGTTTTCATCGCAAGCCCAATCGAATGATGTACCGGTATGTGATATGCCATCTATCAGCAAGAGCAACTCCCCGCTGAGTCAGGCCGGGGTTGACCGCCCTTCGCCGGCGGTCACGCCAGCGCCCGGCTCCATTCCATATCGAACAGGCTTGCCACGGCTCCATCGCCGGTCCAATCCTGCGTCGCTTTACTTGATCGCGTGATTCGAACCTTCGGCGATCCCGCCTCCGGTCATCACGCTCTCAGCAGCCGGGAACCGTCCATGTCTGTCGAAACCCTTGTCGCCGCCGCCCGCGAATTCCTCGGCGACCGCATCACCACCAACGCGGCGCTGCGCGACCATCATTCACACGGCCAGGATTCCCAGCCGCCGGTGCAGCCCGACGCCGTCGCCTTCATCGAGACCACCGACGAAGCCTGCCGTTTGATGGCGCTGTGCCATGCCGAACGCGTGCCTGTCGTGCCCTGGGGCGCCGGAACATCGCTGGAGGGGCACGTCACGCCGGTTCGCGGCGGCATCACGCTGGATTTGTCCCGCATGAACCGGGTTCTCGACGTCAGCCAGCCGGACATGGACTGCCGGGTCGAGGCCGGCGTGACGCGCGAACAACTGAACACCCATCTGCGCGACGTGGGCCTGTTCTTCCCGGTCGATCCGGGGACGTCGGCCTGCACCATCGGCGGGATGTCGGCAACACGAGCGTCCGGCACCAATGCGGTGCGCTATGGCACCATGCGCGACAATGTCATGGGGCTGACCGTGGTGATGTCCGACGGACGGCTGATCCGCACGGGCGGCCGGGTGCGCAAATCCGCCTCCGGCTACGACCTGACCCGGCTGTTCGTCGGGTCGGAGGGGACGCTCGGCATTATCACCGAAATCCAGCTTCGGCTGCATGGCATCCCGGAGGCGGTTTCCTCTGCCACATGCCAGTTCCGGACATTGGCTGACGCGGTGGAAACCGTGATCGCCATCCTGCAGTTGGGGATTCCGGTGGCCCGCATGGAACTGCTGGACGATGTGCAGATGGCGGCCTGCATCACTTACTCCAAGCTGGAGGGGCTATCGGAACTGCCGACGCTGTTCTTCGAGTTCCATGGGACGCCGGCGGGCGTCGCCGAACAGGCGACCCAGGCGGAGGAAATCGCTTTGGGCTTCGATGGCCTCGGGTTCGCCTGGGCGACCGAAGCGGCGGCCCGAGCCAAATTGTGGCAGGCGCGGCATGATGCCTATTGGGCGTGTCTGGCGCTGAAACCGGGCTATCAGGGGATCGCGACGGACGCGATCGTGCCGATCTCCCGGCTGAACGAGGCGATACTGGGGGCCAAGGACGATATCGCCGCGTCGGGCCTGACCGCGCCGATCGTCGGGCATGTGGGCGACGGTAATTTCCACACCGTCATCCTGGTGCCACCGGAACCGGACGGCATGGCGCGGGCATGGGAACTCGACAAAAAGATTGTCGCCCGGGCGCTCGCCCTGGGTGGGTCGTGCAGTGGGGAACACGGTGTCGGCCTGGGGAAGCGCGAGTTCCTGGAGCAGGAGCACGGTGCCGAGGCGCTAACGGTCATGCGCGCGGTGAAGCAGGCGCTGGACCCGCGCGGCGTGATGACCCCGGGAAAGATTTTTCTGAATTAGCGGGAGCCCCCCGGTTCGCGGTGAACCGGGGGTTGGGCGTCAGCTCCGGTAGTCGGGCTTGCCGTCCTCGATCAGGCGCAGGGCGGCATCCCAGACCATGGCGTAATGTTCGTCGTGCTCATGCGCCTTGAACTGGTCGGAGGTGTGCTGGCAGACCTCCGGGGGCGGCAGGATCAGTTCGCGGCCGCCGGACATCGCGTCGACCTGGGCGGCGCAGGCGCGTTCCAGCATGTAGATGTTCAGGAATGCCTCGGGGATCGAGGTGCCGCCGACCAGCAGGCCGTGATTGCGCAGGATCATCGCCTTGTGCTGGCCGAGGTCGGTGACGAGGCGTTCCCGCTCATCCAGGTCCAGGGCGATGCCTTCGTAGCCGTGGTAGGCGATGCGGTTGTAGAATTTGCAGGCGTGCTGGGACAGCGGCAGCAGGCCCTCCTTCTGCGCGGACACGGCGATGCCGGCCGGGGTGTGGGTGTGGATGACGCACATCAGGTCGTGGCGGGCCATGTGGATGGCGGAATGGATGCAGAAGCCGGCGGCGTTGACGTCGCGACTGCTGAGACCGCGGGTTTCCTCGACGATGGTGCCGTTGACGTCGATCTTCACCAGATCGGACGCGCGCATGTGCTGGAAGTTCACACCGTATTTGTTGATGAGGAAGTGGTCTTCGGTGCCGGGTAGTCGAGCGCTGAGGTGGGTGTAGATGAAGTCGGTCCAGCGGTGGTGGGCGATCAAACGGTAGAGCGCGGCGAGATCGCAGCGGATCTGCCACTCGGCTTCGGAAACGCCGGCAAGCGACGCCGGGGAGGTCGCGATGTTCATGGCTATGCCATCCTTGATGATGATGAAGGTAGCGTCGGCGGTGCGGGCGTTGGCGTCAAGTCGATTTGGCGGGTGTCATGGCGACGGTGCGCCAGTTTTGCTGATTGTCGCTTCGCTACGTTCCTCGCAATGACAGCTCGTTTAGTACTGGAAGCAGGTAATCGGCGAACAGGCGTGGATTCTCGGCGAAGGGGAAGTGGCCGATGCCCGGCATGGGGCGGAAGGTTACGCCGGGGATTTTGGCGGCGGTGGCCTCGGAGAGTTCTATCGTGCAGGAATAGTCGTATTCGCCGGTCAACATGAACAGGCGGCAGCGGTTGGTGTCGATGCGCCCTACCCGTTCCCGTCCGTCCCACTCGCCCGAGTAGAAGGCGATGTCGCCGTAGAAGACAGAGGAACCGCCTTGGCTGTAGTGCCAGGTGATCGTCTCCTGATATTCCGCGGGACTTTGGGGGGCGCTGAGTGCGCGGATCCATTCGGGGACGAACAGGGATGAATTCACCTTCGGATCAACCGCCCAGGTGGTTTGGCGCTGGTTGATCTTGTCGCAGGCCTCGCAGGCGACGATGCCGCCGAACGCCTCGGGGTGACGGTAGGCGAGTTCCAGGCAGATTTCCCCCGACATGGAGGCGCCCAGTGCGATTGGGTTTTTCAGATCAGCTGCCGCGATGAAGCCCATGATCAGGTCGACGTAGAGGTCGGTGTTGAGGCGCCATGATCCGGGGACGGCGCCTTCGGGCGGTGGGGATTTGCCGTGCCAGGGCAGGTCGAACGAGACCAGGCGATGGCCGTCGGTAACGCGTTCGTCGGCCATCAGGCCGTGGAACTGGCGGCCGTCGGAGCCGGCGGTGTGCATGCACAGGACGTCTCGGCCGGTTCCAGCGGTTTCGTAGTAGATTTGGTAGGTGGTGCCGCCGACGGTGACGGGAACGTAGCCGCCCTGGACTTTCGGCACCGCTCGGGGGCCGCCGCGCGGCGCCAGGCTTAGGGGGACGGGCAGCGCGTTTCCCAGAGCCAGCCATTTGCCGATTTCCAGGATACGGCGCGCGACGTGGGCGTGCTGCATGAACACCAGTTGGTCGCCCTGGATGGTGAAGTCCGGCAGGCGATAATGCATCGCGAACAGGCCATGGTGGTGGCGCGGCGGGATCGGCAACAGGAATTTGGCCCAGGTTTCGGCCGGCGCCGACAGGGTGAAGGTAGGTTCGCCGCCGTCTGGCTGGACCCTGCCATCGTCCAGGCGGAAGACGGTTGTATTTGTCCCACTGGCGATGGCGAAACAGACCGACCACGGACCGGCCCAGGCGGTCAGGGAAGCGTCTCCGACGCACGCCTCCCGCCAGGCGGCCGCTTCGGGGAAGGTGCTCATTGCGGGTCGATAACCTTCAGCACCACCGGGTGGTACTGGTCGCCGTAGCCGGCGGCTTCGGCCTGTTTCAGCCGTTGCATCGTCAGTTTCGCGGCCGCCATGTCGAGGCCGGAAGCCTCGGCCATCTCCAGCGCGTAGGACAGGTCTTTCATCGCGTAGCGGGTGGAGAACGCCCGCTCCGGGAACGTGCCGGGCAGCATGGATTTCAGGCCGTGATTGCGCAGCACGAAACTGTCGCCCGATCCCATCGCCATGGTGGGCAGCAGCACGTCGGCGGGAACGCCGTTGCGGCGGCCGATGGCGATCGCCTCGGCCAACGCGCCGCAGTGTTGGAACACCAGCATGTTGTTGAGGATTTTCACCACCTGGCCGCAGCCGATCGGGCCGCAATGGGTGACGTCGGTGCCCATCGTCTCCAGGATCGGGCGGACGCGGGCGAACGTGTCGTCGGTGGCGCCGACCATGATGCTGAGTTCGCCGCGGGAGGCCGCTTCACGGGTGCGCGCGACCGGTGCGTCGGCATAGAGGATGCCCTTTTCGGTCAGGCGGGCGCCGATCTGGCGGGTCAACTCGACCGAGGATGTGCTGGTGTCCACCACACACTGGCCGGCCCGCAGGTTCGGTTCCAGTTGCCCAACCACCGCGGCGACGGCCTTGCCGTCCGGCAGGGACAGCAGGATCACGTCGCAGGATGCCGCGATTTCCTGCATCGATGCCGCCTTCACGCCGGATGCCGCCAGCCGTTCCAGCGGTTCGGAGCGCAGATCGTGCGCCATGACCGGAATGCCGGAACGGCGCGCGAGGTGACCGCACATCGGTTCCCCCATCACGCCGAGGCCGATGAAACCGAGCCTGGCGATACCGGACGTGGTCGATGCTGCGGTCATGCTGTTTTCCTTCCCCAAGATCGAAGTGTTTTCCGCGTACGGTCCTCCGATGTCAAAGCCCGCATTTCGCTTTCGGACACCGGACAGGAGGCGGAATGATGTTCGGCAGAGAGTGTGGACGCCAGTGCATCATTCCGCCCTTGAATACGATAGGCGAAATGTTCTATTGATATTCGGCATTTTATTTTTGGCGATAACCGTCCTGCAGGGGTAAATTTCTTGGACGCCGCCTTCGTCTTTGGAACCTTGGGAAATCTTTCGGCCGCCCTGGGCATCGGCTGGTCGTCCGAGGAGGCGTTCAGTTGGGCGATCGGCGCCGAAAGCGAATTGACGCTTCCTTTGCCGGCCAACGGCCTTGCGACCATCCTGCGTCTTGACGTGTATCCGGCGATCTTCCCGCCCAAGGTCGCAAGTCAACGGCTTATGATCCGAAGCGGGAAGATTGTATTGGGATCGTTCGAGATCACCGCGCGACAGACACTTGTCATCCCCCTGCCGGCGGCGTTGACCGGCGGCGCTGACCGCCTGCATTTGACGCTTCTTCACCCCGACGCCGCGCGGCCGCGCGATCATCTCCCGGTCGACGATTCACGGCGCCTGGCCTTGTGCTTTCACTCGGCCAGTCTCGAACAGTCCGAACCGGAGGGGACGCAAGCCACCGTATCCCCGGATCCGGCGGTGCTGGAGCCGGTTCACGGCGTGATCGCCGGCGACAGCACGGCAATGCGCATCTACGAGGTCATCAGCAGGCTGCCCTGTCTGAAAGGCCGGTTCGGCATCCGCTTTCTGGACCTGGCAAAGCCGCTGGATCGGGCTGCCGGAGACCTGCCGCCGGAAACCCTGAGGACGATGCGGTTCTGCTGGATCCAGTTGAATGCCGGCAGGCCGGAGACGCGCGATCCACTGCGCCAGCAGTTGCCCGCCGATTGCGCCCTGCGAACGTTCTACGCACCGATCATCAATGCGTTCTGGCCGTTCCAGGGTCCGGATCGCAGGGCGGTACCGGAACCGGGGCGCCATTCTCCGTCGCGATATCCCTATGGCGACCGGCTCGCGCAGCCCTTGGCAGCGATGACCCTGCCCGACGACGTCATCTATCTGATGTATGAAATGTCGGCCCGGCAGGAGGCTGTGGACTTCGAGGAAATCTACGCCAATGACCTGCGTCGATGGCGGGCTGAAGGCCGCAAGTCGGACCTACGCCTTGCGGATTTCATCGAGCGTCATCTCGGCACCAGCCGCCTTTTCATCGCACCCAACAGAGTGGGGCCGGTATTGCTGCGGGAAATGGTCGACCAGTTCCTCGATGACGCCCTGGTCCGCGATATCGCCACTCCGGAAACGCTGGCCGCCGAGCTCGATGCCCTGTTGGAGGGCTACGCCGGCTGGCAGCAGGAGGTGCCTATCCACAAGCGGGTCGCCGATCATTTCAACCTGGCCTGGTGGTCGCCCGACACGAAATACCGCTGGGAGAACAACCTGCGCACCCACCGGGAGCATATTCTCGACTACATCAGATGGGCGCAGTGGCGGCCATGAGCCATTCAATCCTGATCTACGCGAATTGCCAGGGCGAAGAACTGCAAATGACCGGCCGCTTCATGCAATGCATGGCCGGGCGGCTGGATTTCAAATGGATTCCGTTGCACCTGGTAACCGAACGCGATTGGGCCAGCACGTATGGCCGGGACTTCATGTCCGACGTGGTTACGGTATGGGAGCAGGTGGAGACAGGCGGGATGTCTTCAAACCGCGTGACGTTGCATGAGCGCATCCCGAAGAATATCCCCATCGTGACCTTTCCGCCCTTTACCGCGACCTGCCTATGGCCGTTCGCGGGCAACGATCCGCGCGTGGCACGAGATCCCGAGCGGTATCCTTGGCCGGATTCGATTGGCGCTGTGCTGTCGACGGAGACCCTGCCCGATGACGCGTTGTTCGAGAAATATCTGCGCCTCACCGCCGAACGCATGCCCGACCTCGACCGGCGTTTGCGCCTGGATATCGCACGCTGGAAAGCCGCCGATGCCATCGCCGACGTTCAGTTGGCCGAATGGGTGGAGAAAACCTTCCAGACGGTCAGTCTGTTCCATGCCAGCGGGCACATCACGGCCCAGGCTATCGGCTTCCTGATGAAGCAGTTACTCAACCGCACCAGTATCCTTGCCCCCGCGCTCGCCCGCGCCGCGATCGGCGATGTCGATATTCTGTTGCGACGGCATACCGGACAGGATTTTGAATGCGTGCCGATCCACCCTCTGGTGGCCGAACGGCTGAACCTGCGTTTCCACGATCCGCAAGCGACATACCGGTGGCATGGGCACCAGTGGACGTTCCGGCAATACATACTGCATTATATACGCTGGGCGGACTACCTGCCCTAGCGGTTCAGACCAGACGGATGGTGCCGTCCAATTCGAACCACCAGCCTTTGATTGTGTGAGCCGATTTAGCCGACCACATGGGATGCTTCTGTCGGTATCGGACCACCAGAACAGGATTCAGCTATACGGGCCCAGGGGCCGCCGCGCCCGCGAAATCGGATTGCATGGGAAGGACTGACCGCATGGCGGATGATTCGTTGTTGCACTTGATCGCCGGGACGCTGGGGATCGATCCGGCGGAGGTCACCGAGGACTCCGATATATCCAACACGCGCAAATGGGACAGCCTTCGGCAGATCATGTTGATGACCGAACTCGAAACACAATACGGCTGTCAGTTCAGCGACCAGCAGATGCTGGAAACCACCTCGGTGGCGAAAATACGAGCAGTGCTGACACTTCAGGGCGTGGCCTGACTGCCGCAGGATCAGCCGCCGATCAACGATACACGATAGAACGCCACCGCGAGGCGCCGATCGTCATTCTGTCCGGCGGCCACGCGCGGACTGGTTGCCGCGGGATGATCGAGCACGATCTCCACCGTGCCCGCACCTTGCAGCAAGCGCGCGGGAACGGCGCATTCAACCTTGCCGCGGGGCAACGGATCGAAGCTGTGAATCCGTTCGCCGTTGATCGTGACATCCAGTGGCTGTGCGGTCAGCGCGGGTGGCGCGACAAAGGGGATGACTTCCATTTCCAGCCGATAGAGGTTCGCCGCGGCCGGCTTTGTCATCGTTAGAACGCTGCGCTGATCAATGGACCAGGTGAAGCCATTCTCGGGGCTCGACCACCCATTGCCCACACATGCCGCGGCATTGCCGTCCTTTCCGAACACGACGTCAATCCGCTTTGGCGCAGATGGTTTCGCTGCCGCCACCGACGGCATGGCCGGACAAGCCGGACGGATCGCGTAGGCATTGCGCAGCATCGCCAGCCAGGAAGGCAGATCGAAATCCGGTGCGTTGTCCCGCCGGGCCAGCCGTGTCACGTGACCGACCATCAGCGTGTCATCGACGACCGTCACCGAACCGGGGGGCCGACCGGGCCGGGCTGCCTGCACCCACAGCAAGGTGGCCGGACCGTAGGCGGCCAGCGCTGACCGGAAATCCAGCAGGTCATTCGCCGCCAATTCCTCATTCTGGCGAAAAACCATGATTTTTTCGGGCTTTTCCAAATCGGCGACCAGCTTGTCGATCAGAAAGCCAACGTTGCGGACCTGTTGCCGATGCAGGACCGCGGGGTCGGCGTCACCGATGTTCACATGGGCATGGTAGATAAAATCGTATTTGGTCAGCTTGATCATGTATTCGCCGTTCTCGGGCTGGACGCGGACATGTCCGGGATCCGCCATGCCTTCGAACCGCGCTTCCATCGCCCGGATCAGGTGCCGCACCGGAGCACCGGCAAACCGGAACATGCCAAGCGGTTCTGCCCCCACCCGGCGCTGCACGAGACCCAGCTCGCAACTGTCGCCCAGACTTTCGAACTGGAGGACGAGATCGCGATCGGACAATGCCGCATCAGCCATGATGTCGATACCCGTTATGCAATCTGGAATCTCCGCCGAACGTCGCGTGACCCGGTTATAGACGGCCGTCGCGATTGCCCGCAACGAACGCTGTCTGCGCGCGCGGATGGATTGTAGACTATGCTGAAATCGTCGTGTGGAAGGACTTCGCGACCTCATGCCCGATCCGGCCACCTCGACCGCGGCGTTCCTGTCGGCCCTGGGTCCAGGCGACAAACCACCTGGCCTGCCGTCGATCTTTCAGGTTGGCGACCGGGTTTTCGAGGCCGCAATCAACGCGTCCGCGATCCCCGCCGGCACGCCACGGCAACGCATCGCGGTCCTGGGCGCGCTCACCACGGACTACCTGACCCGAGCGGTCGCGTGTTCTGTGGTGCAGGAGGGGGTTTTTCCGTTTGTCTATCAGGCGCCGTTTGGCTCCTATGTGCAGGACGTGCTGGATGCGGGGTCAGGCCTGTATGGTTTTGATCCCGAACTGGTGCTTATCGCGCCGGACTGGCGCGATCTGGTTGTGCCGCTGCCGCTTCATGCCTCGGCCGAAGCCGTGGACACGGCACTGGCGCCGAGGGTCGCATTGTTCAGAACGATGTGGGGACGGCTGGCCGGCAACGGTGCGAAAATCATCCAGCATGTCCTGGTTCCGCCGGTGCGGCGCCATCGCGGCATGGCGGAGCGAGTGACGCAGGCTTCGCCGGCGAATCAGGTTCGTCGGCTGAATGACATGCTGGACGAAGCAGGACGCGGACTCGTGACCTGGGTCGATATGCCGACACTGGCAAGGGAAATCGGCACACGCCGGTTTGCACCGGCGAAATTCTACCACGCCGCCAGACTGGACCACGATCCGAAATGGCTGCCGGATTACCTGCCGCTGTTTCGTGCCGCCTGGCGATCGGCCAGCGGACGAGCGAAGAAGGTGCTGGTGCTCGATCTCGACAACACGCTGTGGGGCGGGGTTATCGGCGATGACGGTGTGGAGGGCATTGCACTCGGTCCGGGATCTCCGGCCGGTGAGGCGTTCTCGGAATGGCAGCATTATGTCAAGGAATTGGGTGAGCGAGGGGTCATTCTCGCTGTCTGCTCGAAGAATGATCCGGCGGTGGCGGCAGCCGGGTTTGAGCACCCTGCCAGCGTGCTTGGGCGGGCGGATTTCGCCGCGTTCGAATGTTCCTGGAACGACAAAGCGGGCGGCCTGCGACGGATCGCCGGCGAATTGAATGTCGGCATCGACAGTTTTGTCTTCTGCGACGACAACCCGGCGGAATGCGACCTGGTACGGCGGGAATTGCCCGAGGTGGCGGTTGTCTGCCTGGGCGCCGACCCCGCCGCATTCATCGATCTGTTCGACGCCGGGCACTGGCTGGACGCCGATCACTACACGCAGGAGGACCTTGGACGTGCTGCCGCCTACAGCGCCCGCGCCGCGGCGTTGGCGGAGCAGGCGACGGCAGCCGATATCGCGGGCTATCTGACCGGCCTGGACATGAAAGGATCCCTGCAACGGCCCGGAGCGGCCGATATCGCTCGTGTTGCCCAGTTGGAACTGAAGACGAACCAGTTCAACCTCACGACCCGCCGCTATGGCGAAGCGGCGATCCGGGGGTTCCTGGGCCGGGACGATGCCATCGTATTGACGTTCCGGCTGACCGACCGTTTCGGCGATCACGGCCTGACATCGACCCTGATCGCCTTCCACGAAAGCGACACCGTACGGATCGACAGCTGGCTGATGAGCTGCCGGATTTTCTCGCGTTCGGCGGAACAGTTCATGATGCGCGGCCTGATCGCGATCGCGGCAGGGTTGGGGGCGAGGCGCTTGCTGGGAGAATATCTTCCGACTCCCAAGAACAATGTTGTCGCGGACCTGTATCCTCGGCTTGGCTTCACCGTGGCGGAAGGATCGTTCTTCGTGCGCGACATCGGCGCGACAGACGATCTGGTTACATATGTAACGGACGCTCAGACCACGCTGGTCAGCCCGCCATCCACGTAAATGATCTGCCCGTTCACGAAATCCGACGCCTCCGACGCCAGGAAAATCGCCGCGCCCGCGAGTTCCTCGACCCGCCCCCAGCGTCCGGCCGGCGTCCGCTTGCACAGCCAGTCGGAGAATGCGGGATCGGCCACCAACGCCGCTGTCAGTTCCGTCTCGAAGTAGCCCGGACCGAGCCCGTTCACCTGCAGGCCGTGCCTGGCCCAATCGGCACACATGCCTTTGGTCAGCATCTTCACCGCCCCCTTGCTCGCCGCATACGGGGCGATGCTCGGTCGCCCCAACTCGCTCTGCACCGAACAGATATTGATGATCTTGCCCCGCTTGCGCGCGATCATGCCGCGCGCCACCGCCTGGGCCACGTAAAACACGCTGTCCAGGTTGGTGCGCATCAGTTCATGCCACGTCGCTTCAGGGAAATCCTCCAGTGGCGCGCGGCGCTGGATGCCGGCGTTGTTGACCAGCACGTCAAGCGTACCCAGCCGAGCGACCGCGTCGCCTACGGCGGCATGATCGGTGACGTCGAAAGGGGCGATCTCGACCGCCATGCCCTCGCCACGCAGCACCGCGGCGGCTGCCTCCAGCTTCCCGGCGTCCCGCCCGTTCAGCACCACCGCGGCCCCGGCACCACCCAACGCTCGGGCCAGGGCGAAACCGATCCCTTGGCTGGACCCGGTGATCAGGGCACGACGCCCCGTCAGATCGAACAATCCCACGCGGCATTCTCCCTGGACCAAGCGGGTCCCCACCGGTAAGCCTAGCGCCCGGCCGTCAGACCGCACAACCGGCCAGCCCCACGGGAGAACCGCCCATGCGCGCCGCCGTTATCCACGCCCCCCACGACCTGCGGGTCGAGGACACACCCGAACAACCGGTCGGCGCGAACGACGTCAAGGTCCGCATCGGCGCAGGCGGCATTTGCGGATCGGACCTGCATTACTACCACCACGGCGGCTTCGGCACGGTGCGCATTCGGGAGCCGATGATCCTCGGCCACGAGATCGCCGGCACCGTCATCGCGACCGGCTCCGCCGTCACCGGCGTCCGGGCCGGGGACAAGGTCGCCGTCAACCCCAGCCTGCCCTGCGGCACCTGCCGGTATTGCCTGGACGGGCGGTCGAACCACTGCCTGGACATGCGCTTCTACGGCAGTGCCATGCGAACCCCCCACGTGCAGGGCGGCTTCCGCGAGGAACTCGTCTGCACAAGCGGCCAGGCCATCAAGCTGCCCCCGGACGTCGCCATCACCGAGGCCGCCTTCGCCGAACCGCTGTCCGTCTGCCTGCACGCCGCCCGCCAGGCCGGCCCGTTGCTGGGCAAACGGGTCCTGGTCACCGGCACCGGCCCGATCGGCGCGCTGATTATCATGGTCGCCCGCCACGCCGGCGCGCGCGAAATCGTGACCACCGACCTTCTCGACCCGCCGCTGGCGCTTGCCCGCAAGATCGGCGCCGACCGCACGATCAACACGCGCGCCGAACCGAACGGCCTGGACGGCTACGCAGCCGACAAGGGCACGTTCGACGTGGTGTTCGAGGCATCGGGCGCCCCGCAGGCACTCGCCGCCGCCATCACGGTCGCCCGTCCCGGCGCTACCATCGTCCAGGTCGGCATCGGCGCCGACGCGACTCCGCCGGTCGCACTCAACACCCTGGTCGCCAAGGAAATTACCCTGCGTGGCACCTTCCGCTTCCACGAGGAATTCGCCTGGGCGGTCGACTTCATCACATCTCGGCGTATCGACGTCCGCCCGCTGCTGACCGAGATCGTTCCACTCGCCGATGCCGTCCGCGCATTCGATCTGGCCTCCGACCGCTCACGCGCGATGAAGGTTCTGCTGGCGTTCTGACCGGGTGGTGTCACGCAATCGTCCGGTATCGCGATTCGCGCTCGCGCGGTACAAGTGACACCGCGAATCGGGGCCACGTCCTTATAACGCGGTGGCCTTATCACCCGACCGGAGACGTTCCATGAAACATTGGACCCTTGCCTGCCTTATTGGCCTGACCTTGCTTGGCGCCTGTTCCCACTCGGATGAGGACGCCCAAAGCGCCAATGGATCGGGAGGAGCCGCCGGTATGGGCCCGGGTGGCATGGGACCTGGGGGCATGGGCGCGGGTGGTGCCGGCGGCGGCGGCGGTGCCAGCAATGCGGCGCCCGGCAGCGAGGAAGATCTGGTTCAGAGCGCCGGCGACCGCATTTTCTTCGACACGGACCGCAATAGCCTGAACCCGCAGGCGATCGCGACCCTGGACAAGCAATCCGGGTGGCTTCGGCAATATCCCCAGGTCAATGTCTGGGTCGCCGGCAATTGCGACGAACGCGGCACCGAGGAATACAACCTCGCACTGGGTCAGCGCCGTGCGACGGCCGATCGTGATTACCTGGTGGCCCATGGCGTCCAGCGCAGCCGTATCGAGACCATCAGCTATGGTAAATCGCGGCCGATCGACGCCGGTTCCACGCCTGAGGCATGGGCGCAGGACCGCAACGCGATTACATCGGTACGCTGAACTTCCGCACGCTGATCTATCAGTTTTCAGGACGTGAAATCATGCGGAATCGTGCCAAATGTTAACTGTCTGGTAACCCTTTACAACCGATGATCGCCCTCTCTATCGAGGGGACTACTCATGCTCCGGGTCGTCGGATGCATCACCCAGGATCATGACCTAAGGCTGGTCGCTCTGGCTTGCCTGATGTGCCTGTTGGCAACGCACACCAGCGTCCGCCTGCTCAGGCCTCGCTATCGTGCGGAGCAGTTGGCCAGCACGATCCACACCGGCACCGCCATCATAGTCTTCGGCGTCGGCGTGTGGACGACGCATTTCATCAGCATGCTGGCCTTCCGTCCCGATATTCCGGTCAGCTTCAGCCTACCGCTTTGCATCCTATCCCTGGTTCTCGCGATCGCGGGCACGACCATCGCCTATGCGATCAGACCGAGGGAGCCCGACGACAAGGTGGCGATCATCGCCAGTGGGCTTGTTCTGGCGGCGGGAATCGGCGCGATGCACTTCCTGGGCATGCGCTCTCTCATTGTGCCCGGCATTATCCGCTACGACGCCGATCTCGTCTTCGTCTCGCTGTTTCTGGGCAGCCTGTTTTCGATCGCCGCCTTCTCGGCGTTGACACGACGGGCGATCTGGCTGGCTTCATTGCTTTTCGGACTCGCCGTTGCCTCAATCCATTTCATCGCCATGGGGGCGGTCAGGCTGGAATTGATCGGCGGGATGGACGTGCCGCCGCTCGCCGTTACCAGGACTTACCTGGTGATGGCGGCGGCCGGTGCCTGCCTCCTGATCCTGACCCTGGCCATCGCCGCCGCGGCACTCGACCAGCACTTTACCGGGCGGCTCGCCGCGGAGGCACGCCGGTTCCGAGCCCTGGCGGACGCGACCTTCGAAGGCCTGATTTTCGAGCAGGACGGGCAGATCGTCGATCTCAACCGCGC
Organism: Rhodopila sp.; assembly: GCA_036272115.1. Classification (GTDB taxonomy): domain Bacteria; phylum Pseudomonadota; class Alphaproteobacteria; order Acetobacterales; family Acetobacteraceae; genus Rhodopila. The sequence continues at coordinate 18,519 of DATAZJ010000047.1, forward strand.
GATGTGCGAACTGGCGGGAACCGACGCCGCATCGCTGGTCGGCCGGCCGCTGTCGGACCTGATTCCGGGACTGGAATTGCGCAGCGCCGAACTCAAGGGCGCGGTCGAATACGACGTGCGTCTGCCCGACGGGCAAACCCTGCCGGTGGAGATACTGTGGCGTAGCGGCGCCGATCGCGATGAACGTGTGGTGGCGGTGCGTGACATCTCTCGCCAGAAAGCCGCCGAAGGCAGGATCGAGCGGATGGTGCGCTACGATCCGCTGACTGGCCTGGCCAACCGCGAACTGTTCGAGCAGCAGTTGCAACGCGCCCTTGCCTTGTCCGACCGCTCATCAATAGGGGTCGCCCTGCTCTACATCGATCTGGACCGCTTCGAGTCCGTGAACGAAGTCTTGGGGCATCATGCGACAAGCCAAATCCTGATCCAGACGGCACAGCGGTTGACCGCCACCGTCCGCGAAACCGACACCGTCGCCAGAGTCGGCCGGGACGAATTCGTCATCATCCAGTCGTTCACCGATCAATCCGCCGGCGCGGCGCCGCTGGCCGATCGCATCGTGTCCGAAATGGCGCTGCCCTTCACGATCGACGATCAATCGGTCGTCGTAACCGCGAGCGTCGGTGTCGCACTCTATCCCGTTGATGGAGCGGTGCCGCGGGATCTGATCAAGAACGCCGCGCTGGCGGTGCGGCAGGCGAAGCATGACGGCCGAGCGAGGTGGTGCTATTTCGAAACGGGTATGGAACTGCTGCTTCGGACAAAGCGGTCGCTGGAGCACGATCTGCGCATCGCGATCCAGGAAAACCAGCTCAGCCTGAACTACCAGCCGTTCGTCGATACGACGACACTTGATATCATCGGCTACGAGGCGTTGCTGCGGTGGGAGCACCCGGAGCGTGGCAATATTCCACCGGCCGATTTCATTCCGCTGGCGGAGGAATGCGGCCTGATCGTGCCGATCGGAAGCTGGGTGCTCGCGACCGCCTGTGCCGAGACCGTGTCCTGGGACCAGAAGCCGATCATCTCGGTGAACCTTTCGCCGGCGCAGTTCCTGCAGCCCGGCATCGTGGCAACGGTGGCCGATGTGCTGAAGCAGACCGGCCTGCCGCCGAAACGTCTGGAGCTGGAGATTACCGAAGGCACGCTGATGGCCGACACCCAGAACGCCTTGCGGATCCTGACCTCGCTGAAGGGGCTCGGCGTGAAGCTTGCGATGGACGATTTCGGTACCGGCTATTCCAGCCTCAGCTACCTACGGAAATTCCCGTTCGACAAGCTGAAGATCGACCGCAGTTTCATCAGCGACCTGGAAGACGATACCGAAGCCGAAACCATCGTGCAGGCGATCATCGCGATGAGCCGCAGCCTGCGCCTGGATGTCACCGCCGAGGGGGTGGAGACGAAGCAGCAGTTGTCCATGTTGCGGGCGTTAGGCTGCAACTTCGTCCAGGGCTACCTGCTGGGACGGCCGCGCACGGCCGCCCAGGTGGAGCATCAGATCGGCAAACCACGCTGGCATATCATCGATCACGACGGGCCGCGCCTGGTGACGACTTCGTCGGCGCGGTCGGCGTAGCATCGCGCATCAGCGAAGCGCGATACGTCGCGGTTTTGTCTGATACCAATCGCCCTTGATGTTGACCCATCGGCACCGCCATGCAACCGTCATGGCGAGCTCGCCATCCATGCCTTTGTTTCCGCTCGTAAAAGGCGTGGATACCGGCATGCGCCGGTATGACGGACGGGGTCAACCGAAGAGTCTGCATCAACGCCGGCTGGTATGAGTGACCGATTCACGCAGGAAATCGCGGTCACCTCGTGACTCGCGCTTTACCGCGATCGGGCAACTAGCCGCGGTCCCGCCTACATCGCCAGATAGCCGCCATCGACATAAAGTTCGGCGCCGGTGATGTAGGATGCCTCATCCGACGCCAGGAACAGGATGGCGTTGGCGACCTCATCGACCTCCCCGTTGCGGCCCAGCGGCACGGCCCGCAGCATCTTCGCTCGTACCACCGGATCAGCGGTCGCGCCGGAGGTGCGCATCGGCGGCATCAGCCCGGGATGCACGGAGTTGCAACGAATTCCGTCCTTGCCGAACTGCACGGCGGTGGACTTCGTCATGATCCGCACCGCACCCTTCGCGGCATTGTAGCTCATGTGCACCATGGTCTGGCCGACCACACCGGAAATGGACGACAGGTTGACGATCGACCCGCCACCGTTCTTTTGCATCTGCCGCACCGCCGCGGCCGTCCCCAAAAACACGCCGGTGCTGTTCACCGCCATCACGCGTCCCCAAAGTTCGGAATCCAGCAGGTCGTTGGTGGCACTGCCGCTGATGCCGGCGTTGTTCACCAGGATGTCCAGCTTGCCATAGGCCGCGACGGTATGGTCCACCACGGTTTTCCACCCGGCTTCGTCGGTCACGTTCAACGCCATGAACACCGCCTTGCCGCCCGCCGCGTTGACGCTGTCGGCGACCGCCCGGCCTTCTTCCTCCAACATGTCGGCGATCACGACCTTCGCGCCCTCCCGCCCGAAACGCCGAGCAGTCGCGGCTCCCATGCCTGACGCGGCACCGGTGATGATGGCGACCTTGTCTTGCAGACGCATGGCTGTTCCCTCCTTTTGCCGTGGTTGACCCGACTCTGCCACCGCCGCCGCCCCTTGGCTACCGGCCGGTATTTGAGGCAGATAGAAGACAGTTTCATTGGAGCACGACCCATGGCCCATCGCGGCTTGACCTTTGGCATCTTCCTCGCCCCCTTCCACCGGCTGGGCGAGAACCCGACCTTGGCCATCGCCCGCGACGTGGAGCTGATCCAGTGGCTGGATCACCTGGGATATGACGAAGCCTGGGTGGGCGAGCATCACTCGGCCGGCTGGGAAGTGATCGCGTCGCCGGAACTGATCATCGCCGCGGCGGCCGAGAAGACGAAGCACATCAAGCTGGGATCGGGCGTAACCAGCCTGCCCTATCATCATCCGTTCCTGGTGGCGCAGCGTTGGGTGCAGTTGGATCACATGACCCGCGGGCGGGCGATGCTGGGTTGCGGGCCGGGCGCGCTGACGTCGGATGCCTACATGCTGGGGATCCAACCGGCAACGCAGCGGCCGCGCATGCTGGAGTCGATGGACGCGATCATGCGGCTGCTGAAGATGGAGGAACGCGTCACCATCAAGACCGACTGGTTCGAAATGAATGACGCGAAGCTGCATCTCGCACCCTACAGCGACCCGCATTTCGAGATCGCCGTGGCCAGCACGATCACGCCGTTCGGGATGATCGCAGCGGGGACGCATGGGGTCGGCGTGCTGTCGATCGGCGCCGGTCTGCCGGGTGGACCGGAGGCGCTGGCGTCGCAATGGAAGATCGCCGAGGAACATGCCGCCAAGAACGGCAAGACGGTCAGCCGGAAGAAGTGGCGCGTGGTGGTCAATGCTCATATCTCCGAGGACGACGGGCAGGCGCTGGACGAGGTCCGCAAGGGCGAGCGTAATGAAACGATCAGCTACTTCGAGGAGACTCTGGGGCGGCCGCCCGGCCGATCCGACGATCCGTTGAGCGATGGCGTGAAACAAGGGACGACGCTGGTTGGGTCGCCGGAGACGGTGGGGAAAGGGATCAAGCGGCTGCTGGAGTATAGCCAGGGCGGCTTCGGCGGCATTCTTTTCCGTGCGCATGAGTGGGCAACGCGGGAACAGACGATGCGGAGTTACGAACTGTTTGCCCGCTATGTGATGCCGGTGTTCCAGGCGTCTCTGGAGGGCCCGGTGGGCTCGCTGTCCTGGGCGCGGGAGAACCGGAAGCAGGTATTTGGATCAACCCCGGATGCGGTGCGTCGGGCGTTCACCGACTTTGGTGCGGCGGTGCCGGAGGACTTCAAGCAGCGGACGTTGGGTGGGCGGGATGCGAGTTAGAGCGTGATCGCACCGGGCGTCACGCCGACAGGGCGTGAATCACGCGATCAAACAAGGAATTAGACTGCGCCTGGTCGCGCGGCCACAACCGATGGGTTCGGCTACTCGTGATTCTGCGATTTGTGTCGCGAGTGGGCCGAACGGTTGAAGCCGACACTGCGCCAGGTACACATCGCGGGCGAGCGGCCGTTCATCGACCACGGCATGGCGGTGGTCGATGCGGCGAGTTCCTGATTTCGTCCAGTTTCCGGTTGACCGCTTTCGAATTGCGGCCAACCTTCCCATCGGCATTGAT
>DATAZJ010000048.1:0-4651 GCA_036272115.1 Rhodopila sp.
GCAGGTGCATGACGGCCAGGGCGAAACCGTAGGCGCCGGCGCCGAAGAAGCCGACGTAGCCGAATGGGAGGTAGCCGGTGAAGCCGTAGATGATGTTCAGCCCCTGCGACAGCGTCAGGAACATGATGAAGTTGAACAGCATCAGTTCGTTCGAATAGACGCCTCGGGCGATGCCCATGCCGGCGACGACAACGGCGGCGATCGAGGCGTCCAGGAGCGTGCGGCCCAAACGGGGGTTAATTTTGCGAGGATTATGCACGGCGCGTCTTCCGGCCAAAAATGCCCTCGGGGCGCACCAGCAGCACCGCAATCAGTAGAAGGTTGGGCAACAGGTTGGCCCAGGAGCTTAGATAGGTCTGCATCAGCATCAAGGATACGCCGTAGATGATCCCACCCAGCAAAGTGCCGAGGGGATTGCCGAGGGTGCCGACGACGATCACGGCAAAGGCGGTCAGATTGAGGGCCACGCCCATGTTCGGCGTGATGCTACCCATGATGAACGGAGCGAACACACCGGCGACTCCGGCCAGCGCCAGGCTGATGCCGAAGGCGATGGCGGACACGAAATTGACGTCGATGCCGGTGGCCATTGCCTCATCACGGGAGACCATGACGGCGCGCGTCAAGGTGCCCAGCCGGGTGCGATACAGATAGAGATACACCAGCAGCACGGCGACGGCGCTGGCGATGGCGCTGAAAATCCACGCCTTGGGCAGCCGCGTGCCGAACAGGATCATCGGCCCGACGCCCAACAGGCGCGGCGGCAGCGACCGTTCGGTGGACCCGAGACCGATGGTCGTCACCGCCTCGATCATCTGCGAGACGCCGAAGAACAGGATCAGCGACAGCATCTCCGAATCGCGGGACCGCAGCAGGCGCGGCACGACCAGATAGTAGATCGGCAGCCCGGCCAGAACGAAGACCACAACGACCAAGCCGGCGGAGACCAGCGGATGCAGCCCGAAGTTGGAAAACAGAAACCACGCCGCGATGCCGCCCAGCATCAGGAAGTCGCCATGCGCCAGGTTGACGATGCGCATGACCCCGAACACCAGGTTCAGACCCAGCCCGACCAGTGTGTAATACAGGCCGAACACCACCCCGGCGATGATCGCGCCAGTTAGCATGCCTGGACCGCCGCGGCAGATGCCCCAATCGTCATGGCGGGCGAGCACCCGCCATCCACGCCTTCACCCAGGCCCATACCGCAAGATACGGTCGACGGGCTTTCACCCGTCGCTACCACCACCCGACTCACTTGCCGATGATCGCCTTGCCATTCGCCAGATCCGGCGGATACACCGCGACCAGCTTCAACTTATCCTTCCCGGCCGGCTGCAACTGCCCCAGCGGAGTCACCTCACCGATCTGCGCCCCGTCGTCGCGCAGCGTGAAGGTCCCATCCAGCGTCTTCAGCTTGCCGGACAACCCGAATACCGCGTCATGGATCGCCATCTGATCCAGGCTCTTGGTCGTCGCCAGCGTCTGCTGCACGACGATCCCGGTCATGTAGCCATAGATCGCGTTGGCACCGAACGCGACGCCCGACCCCGGCGGATACTTCTTGTCCCAGGCCGCGTGGAATTCCTTCTGGTCCATCCCGACTTCCGGCTTGTACTCGTAGTTCGACGCCGGAACATAGCTGTAGATACCGGTCATCGCCGAGACGCCGACGTTCTTCTCGATCTCTTCCATTTCCGTCCCGGCATAGATCGAGAACACGAAGCGGAATTTCTCGCCGCTGTCCTGCAGGTTGCGCAGGAAGGCGATGTCGTTGCCGACGTAACCAAGCTCAAGCACCGCGTCAGGATTCAGCGCGGCGATGTTATTGATCAGCACCGTATAGTTGGACGTGGTCGTCGGCACGCCCTGGTAATAGACGATCTTGACCTTGCCATCGCGCTCGAAAAACCCCTTCAGCGCGGCCGCCTGCGTGCCGGTGAAGTCGTTGGTGGAATACAGGATCGCCACCGTCTTGATGCCCGCTTTCGTTCCCTCATCCGCCAGGAAGTCCGAGATATAGTGCGGCCAGATCGTCGAAACCGGATCAGCCATCAGTGCGATATAGGGATTGTCCTTGGTGAAGAACGCCGCCCCGGTGCCGGACACGTCGAACAGGAACTGCTTGTGCTCCTTGGCGATCGGCACGCCCACCGAGGTCAGCACCGACCCGGAATCGGCAATCAGCAAATCCACATGGTCCTGGGTAATAAGCTGGTTGTACAGCGTCGCGGCGGTCGCCGTGCTGCTCTGGTCGTCATAGGCCACCAGCTTGATCGGGATCTTCTTGCCGAACGCCTTCACCTCAACCCCGCCAGCGGCGTTGGTCTGGTCCACCCACAGCTTGAACGCATCGAACACCGGCATCGAGATGCTGGCATAGGGGCCGGAGCTGGCATACAGCGTGCCGATCTTGATCACGGCGGGCGCCGCCGGCTGCGCGTGCGCCGAACCGGCGGCAACCGCGCACAGCAATCCCAATGCCAGGACCTTCAACTTCATCGACGTTTCCTTCATGCGTCTTGTGGTGCGGTTTGTCATTTCGGGGAGCGCGGCAACGCAGACGTCCCATGCCAGGATCACGCGTCGCCGCGATCCTCGCAATGACAGGACCGGCGGCGGCGGCATGTGATACAGGGCCCCCACCCGTGTCAATCGCCTGTAGGGCCGCTCTGGACCGTCCCGTCGTTTTGCCGCACGCTCAGGTTTTACCGGATCAGAAAAGGACACGGCATATGACCCATCGTCCGACCGTCTACGGCACACGGCACGCGATTTCGGCCGGCCACTACCTCGCCGCCGCGGCGGGATTTTCGATCCTGGAGGCCGGCGGCAACGCCATCGACGCCGGCGTGGCGGCGGGAATGGCCCTGGGTGTCCTGCAACCCGATCTGGTCAACTTCGCCGGTGTGGCACCAATCCTGATCCGCCTCGCGGACGGCACCGTCGAGAGCATCGCCGGCCTCGGCTGGTGGCCGAAATCGATCCCAGCCGACCTGTTCATGCGTGAACACGGCGGCAAGATCCCCGACGGCGTGCTGCGCACCGTCGTCCCCGGCGCCCCCGATGCCTGGATCACCGCGCTCCGCCGCCACGGCACCATGCGCTTCGCCGACGTCGCCGCCTCCGCCATCCGCTTCGCCGGCGAGGGCTTCTCCGTCTACCCATTGCTGGAGCGCTCGATCGCCTCCCACGCCGCCGAGTATCGCCGCTGGGCCTCCAACACCGCCATCTTCCTGCCCAACGGCCGCGTGCCGAAAGCCGGCGAGAAATTCGTCCAAACCGACCTGTCGCGTACCATCCAATACATGGCCGACCAGGACCGCGCCGCCGGCCCCGACCGCCTGGCCGGCCTCGATGCCGCCCACCACGCCTTCTACAAAGGCGATATCGCCCAGGCCATTACACGCTTTCAGGAGCAGGAGGGCGGCTACCTGTCGATGGCCGATCTCGCCAGCTACCATTCCCCCATCGAACCCGTGGTGCGCCGGAACTGGCGCGGCCACGAACTGATCACCTGCGGCGCCTGGTGCCAGGGACCCGCCCTGCAACAAGCCTTGGCCCTGGTGCAGCACGTCGGCATCGACGGCCTGGCACACAACTCCGCCGACTACCTGCACCGCATCGTCGAGTGCCTCAACCTCGCCCTCGCCGACCGCGAATACCACTTCGGCGACCCGGCCTTCATCGACGTCCCCGTCACCCACCTCCTCGACCCCGCCACCATCGCTCGGCGAGCCGCCGCGGTGCGCGACGACCGAGCCTTCGGGCAGATGCCGGCACCGCTGGACCTGCCGAACCGCTCCTACCTGAGCACCGACGCCGATTTGCCGAAGGTGGAAGCCGACACCTCCTATTGCTGCACTGTCGATCGCTGGGGCAACGCCTTCAGCGCCACCCCATCCGACGGATCAGGCAACGTCCCGGTGGTCCCCGGCCTCGGCATCACCCCATCCGGCCGAGGCTCGCAAAGCCGCCCCGACCCAAAACACCCCGCCGGCGTCGCCCCCGGCAAACGCCCCCGCCTCACCCCCAACCCCGCAATGCTGGTCACCGACAAAGGCGGGGTGATGCCGTTCGGCACCCCTGGCGGCGACGTGCAGATCCAGGCCATGCTGCAAGTGCTGCTGAACGTCATGCATTTCGGCATGGACCCGCAAACCGCCATCGAGGCCCCCCGCGTCGCCTCCTACTCCTTCCCATCATCCTTCGCCCCGTTCGAATACTTCCCCGGCCGCCTCGCCGTGGAGGGCCGTATCGATCAGGCCACCCGCGACGACCTGGCATCCCGCGGCCACACCATCCAGGACTGGCCCGAATGGACATGGCTGGCCGGCTCGGTGGAGGCGATCCTGACCGACCCGGAAACCGGCCTGATCGGCGGCGGCGCCGACCCCCGTCGGCCGGCCTACGCGATCGCCATTTGACCATGGATCCTCGGCGAAGGAGCCGAATCGTCTGGCGAGCACCGCCAAGCTCTCACCGTCATGGCTCTAACCGTCATGGCTCTAACCGATAGGGGTCGGGAGGCCTTCGCCCCCCGCCCTCCGAACCGTGCGTGCGGATCTCCCGCACACGGCTCTCCAGTTGCTGGTTTCCTCACCGGGAGCATCTCGCGTCTTGATAGGCTGCAAGCAGGGTGAACAGCCCA
>DATAZJ010000049.1:0-16115 GCA_036272115.1 Rhodopila sp.
CTTCCGCAGATCGTTCAACCGCATCAGTGGAGGCGCGTCCGCCTTCATGCCGGCACCATCTCGTCGGCGCGGAAGCAGACCGCCATCTGCCGGTCATGCCATCGGATGGGCGGCTCTTCTGCCGAACAACCTGGTTCGGCCAGGTCGCAACGCGGCGCGAACGGACATCCCGGCGGCAACGCGCCAATCTTCGGTGGCAATCCCGGAATGGTCGGCATCGCGTCGCGGCTGCCATCGAGGCGCGGAATGCAGCGCAACAGTTGCCGCGTATAGGGATGCCGCGGCGAGGCGAACAACGCGCGCACGTCGCCGCTCTCGACGACGCGTCCGGCATACATCACCGTGACCCGGGTCGAGATCTCGGCAACAAGTTCGAGGTTATGACTGATGAACAGGATCGCGATCCCGAATTCGGAACGAATCCGATCCAGCAGGTCCATCACCTGCGCCTGCACCGTCACATCAAGCGCCGTGGTCGGTTCATCGGCGATCAGCAGGCTGGGATTACACGATACGGCGAGTGCGATCATCACCCGCTGGCGCATGCCACCGGACAATTCGTGTGGATACGCCAACAATCGCTGGCGCGGATACGGTATGCCAACCAGTGCCAGCAATTCCTCCGCCCGAGCCATGGCGGCTCGGCGGCCCAGCTTCAGGTGGGTGCGGATGGCATCCTGCAATTGCCGCCCGATCGGTATTGCCGGGTTGAGCGCGGTCAACGGGTCCTGGAAGATCATGCCGATCTGCTTGCCGCGCAGCGTGTTCAATTCGCCGGCCGAGTATTCGCGCAGATCCTGGCCGCGGAACGATATCCGGCCGCTGGTCACTGCTCCACCCGGAGGCAGCAAACGCATGATCGCCAGCGCCGTCATGCTTTTGCCGGACCCGGACTCGCCCACCAGCCCGACGACCTCGCCGGGCGCTATGCGCAGGTCCACACCGCGCACCACCGAACGCATTGCGTCACCGGATCGAAAACCGACGTGCAATCCTTCGATGCGCAGCAGGTCCTCGGTCATGCGGTCAGCGCCTGTGCGGTATGCCGAGGGTCCAGCGCGTCACGCAGCCCGTCGCCCAGCAGGTTGAACGCCACCACGCTCAGCGAAATCGCCGCGCCAGGGAACACCGACAGCCACCATTCGCCGGAGAACAGATAGTTGCGGGCATCGGCGAGCATGTTGCCCCAGCTTGGGTTTGGAGGCTGCACGCCCAGGCCAACGAAACTGACGGAGGCTTCGATGATGATGCCGATCGCCAGCAGCAGGGTTGCCTGGACGATGACCGGCGACAGGCAGTTGGGCAGCACGTCAGAGATCATGATACGTAACGGTCCCACCCCTTGCAGCCGTCGCGCGGCGACGTAGTTCGCCTGGGATTCCGCAAGCGCGCCTGCGTAGGTGATGCGGGCCAGGGTCGGTATATACAGAACGCCCAACAGCACCAGCAGCTTGACTTCGTTGCCAAAGGTGATGCCGACGACGGTGAACGGGCCGACACCCAGGATGCCGACAAGGGCGATTGCCCAGATCAGCAACGGAATCGCCGCCATCGCGTCCAGCACCCGCATCAGCAGTTGTTCCAGCCACCCGCCGCTGAAGAACCCCGCCACCAGCCCGAGGGACACACCCCCCACGCATCCGATGACCATGGCCAGCACGGAAACCTCCAGCGAGGCGCGACCACCCCAGATGACGCGGCTGAGGACATCCCGGCCGGCCTGGTCGGTTCCGAACAGATGACCCGGTCCGGGTGGCAGCAATGACGCGGTCATATCGACGGCCAACGGATCGTACGGTGCGATCAACGGCGCGGCCAGGCCGTCGGCAGCGATCAGCAGCACCAGGATGGCGCCGATGAAACCGCCAGTGCCGCCGAACAGCGCCGTGATGCGGCGGATCATGTCCTGACCGCCGCGATGCGCGGATTGAGCCAGACATTCGTCAGATCCGACACGATATTGGCGAGGATGAAAATGAATGTGAACACCATGACGATCCCCTGCACCAAGGCAAAATCGCGTTGCTGGATGGCGGTGAGCAAAGCCCCGGACAGGCCGCTGATGTTGAAAACCGCTTCGATGATCAGCGCCCAGCCGAACATGTAGCCAAAGGACATTCCGGCGACCGTTACCACCGGAACCAGCGCATTGCGCAGCGCATAGACCAGAATGCGCCGGCGCGGCAGACCGGTCGCTCGGGCGGTGCGCATGTAGTCCTGGCCCAGCACCTCCAGCATGCTGGAGCGAGTCATCCGGCTGAGTACCGCCATATAGAAAATGCCGAGGCAAAACGTTGGCAAGGCGATTGAATCAAGATGTTGCAATACACCCGCGGACCAAGGGGCGACACCGCCGGGCGGAAACCAATCCCGATCCACCGCGAATGCCATGATCAACACCAGAGCCAGCCAGAACCCCGGCACGGAAACACCCAGCACTGCGATCAGGCGAGTGCCGTAGTCGAGCACGGTGTCGCGCAACAGTGCGGATAGCGTGCCCGCAAGTATCGACAGCACGCAGGAAAAGACGAATGCCACAACGACGAGTTCCAGTGTCACCGGCAATGTGGCGGCAATGTCTGGTCCAACCGGCCGGCCAGTGATGAACGATGTACCCAAACTGCCATGCAGCAGCATGCCTTTTAGCCAGAGGCCATACTGCACGGCCACCGGACGATCCAGGCCGTGATCATGTTCGAACTGAGCGATCTGCGCCTGCGTCCCGTCCTGCCCCAGCACGATACGGGCCGGGCTGTCCGGGATTGCTCGGGTCAGCACGAACAGACACGATGAGACGAGCACCAGGGACAGCAGCGAAAAGCCGACTCGGCGGAGCAGCAGTGCGAGCATCAGGACATCGAAACGTCGTAAACGTTGATGGTAAGACCGCGGCTGGGCCTGAAGTTCTTGACCCGGTCGCGCCACAGATTGGCCGCGGCGAAATAACCGATCCAGGTAAAATAGGATGTGTCGGCGAGGTAACGCATCAGCTTGGCATAGACCGGCTTCAGCTTTTCCCGATCGGTCTCGGCGAACGCGATCTTCAGCGCGGCGGCAACCTCGGGGTCGGTAAAGTTGCCCACCGTTTTCGACATGAAGCTGTTGGCGGTGAAACTCGCCATCAGGAAATACGTTGCCTCGCCCGGCGACATGAAATTCGCCAGCCCGGACTGATATGTTCCACCCATGATATTGCTCTGCACGATCTGCGACGATGACACCCGCAGATTGACCTTGATGTTCAACTTCGCCAGCTCTGACTGCACGAATACCGCCGCATCCTTGGCATCCAGCAGATACGGCTCGGCACTGACTTCCATCTCGAACTCGGTGCCGTTCGGGTAGCGGGATTTCGCCAGATGCTGCTTGGCCAGATCCGGATTGTACGCGGTCATTTCGTCGGCCTGCTTGTCGTACCACCACGCCGAGGCGGGTGCTGGAATGCCGGACGGTTCCACCAGGCCGTAGTAGATCTTATCGGCGATGGTCTTGCGATCCACCGCATGCTGAATGCATCTGCGGAATTCAATATCGTCGAAAGGCGGCTTGGAGATATTCTGGAACATCACTGTCCAACCGCCGAAGGTCGGAACGGCTGCCCCCTGGATGCCTTTGCGTGTTTTAAGGCGGCTGAACTCGCGCGCCGGCGGCGCCCCGATAATATCTGCCTGTCCGGCCAGCAGGTACGCCACGCGTGTTGCATCCTCGGGCACGATTTTCACCACCACCCGGTCCCAGTGCGGCAATCCCTTCTGCCAGTAGTGCGGATTCCGGCGCATGCTGATATAGTCGTTTGGCTTCCATTCCTCGAACATGGCGGGGCCGGTGCCCACACCCTTGGGCGACACGCGGAAATACTCGTTGCCGTACTTCTCCCGCGAGCCTTTCGGGAACACACCCATGAATTTCGTCAGGAATGCCGTCCATGGCGCAAACGGCACCTTCAGGTGCACATGCACACGGTGCGGTCCATCCGTCTCCACATGCGACAATCGATTGAAAATCGGTCCCCGGGATGCCTTGTTCGCCGGATTGATGATATATTCGAGGCTGTACTTGATATCCTCCGACGTCATCGGCGTGCCGTCGTGGAACAGCACGTCGTCGCGCAGGTCAAACGTATAGACAAGCGCATCGGCGGAAATCTCCGGCAATGCCTTGGCAAGCTGCGGCTTCAGGTTGCCGTCGATATCGAACTCGACAAGGTTCTCGAAAATCGATTCGCTGATGATTTCCCAGTCATGGCTGGAGCTGTTGATCGGATCGCAGGTCACCGGGTTGGTGGACAGCGCGACCGTCAGCGTGCCGGTCTCATCCGCCACTGCGGTGCGGAGCCAGGAAGCCGACAGCACTGAAGCGGCACCTGCCAACAAGCCGGAGCGGCGGGTTAGTCGATACGTCATCGCGTGCTGTTCCTTAGGGCCTGGGTTATCACGTCCGATCGATCCTCCTGCTTGAAGTCAGGCGGAACGTTTGCTCCCAGGCGCGCCGTGTGTCCGGCGTCGCTGTATCTACACGCAGCAAGCGGCGTGCCACGATCACGCCCGGGCTGAATGCCGCCTGTGCATAGAATGCGGGCGCCGGGTGACTGAAGGACAGGCGTTTGACCCCCTGCCAAATTTCGGCTGCCTGTCAGAAGGCACGCAGGTTGTCGCGCAGCATGGCGTGCTCGTATTTCTTGCGCACGAGACCGAGCTTCTGCAGGGCTGGGGTCAGCCCGTCGGCGATCTCGGTTATGTAGCGCCGGGTGAAGTCCGGATCCATGAACAGGAAGCCGTCACCACCGACGGCCTCCATGATCTCCGCCATCTGGGCCGCGACCCTATCCGGCGTGCCCACAAGATCGGCATCGCTCAACGACCGGCCTTGCATGGCGATCTCACGCGGGGTGCGTCCGGAATAGGCTTTTGCCACCGACAGATGACCGTTCGAGGTCAGTTCCGGCAGCTTTTCATCCAGATCGTATTTGGAGAAATCGATGCCGGTCACCCGCGACATGTTCGCCAGGGCAAACTCGATATGGCTCTCGGTGTCCGCGAGCCTCGCCTGCTTGCGGGCCAGCGCCGTGTCCATGAATTCGTCGATGATCGGGGCGATCAGGAACATCACCTTGATGTCATCCGGGTTACGACCGAACGCCGCCGCCCGGGTCCGGATGTCATCGCGGTACGCCTTCATTCCCGCAACGCTGCCGGCCGAGGCGATGACCGTGTCCGCCCACCGCGCGGCAAAGGCGCGGCCTCGGGGCGAGCCTCCTGCCTGGCAGATCACCGGATGTCCCTGCGGTGATCGGGGTGCCGACAGAGGTCCGCGAGAGCGAAAATATTTGCCCTCATGGAACACCAGGCGGACCTTTGCCGGGTCGGCGAAGATCTCGTTTTCCTGGTCGATCACCATCGCGTCGGCGTCCCAGGAATCCCAGAGCTTCTGCACCAGTTCGACATATTCGTCCGCCATGTCGTAACGCTCATCATGCGGAAATTGCCGTTCGTGGCCAAAATTCTGGGCACCGCCGTCATTGCTGCCGGTGACCAGATTCCAGCCGGCGCGTCCGTCGCTGACGTGATCCAGTGCGTTGGTCAGGCGGGCCAGCAGAAACGGGTTGTACTCGGTGGTCGACAGCGTGGTGATGATGCCGATCCGCTGGGTTGCCTGGATCATGAACGGCGCCAGGACGGCCGGGTCCAGCTTCGGTGAATCGACCGCGAGCCGCAGGTAGGTCTCGTGCGAATTCTTGTAGGTGTACGGGACGTTGCAGGAATCTTCGATCATGACGTAGTCGAAGGCCGCCCGCTCCAGCTCCTTGGCGAGGTGGACCAGAAGGTCGGGCTTGACCCAGCCATGCGGATTCGGCCCGCCCCACAGGTTCCGCCATCCTTTCGGGCCGTAGCCCTTCATGATGAACCATCCCAGGTGAAAAGGCTGCTTTGCCATCCGCATTCGACTCCATGTCCGCATGTGCAGGCCTGCAAGACAGATGCCACTACAGCGCCGGAGCCGGTCCCGGCGAACGCCGGGTACCAATCAGTCGTGAAATGCAACCGCCTGCCGGGCCGGTACGTCGGCTATCGCGAGCGTATCGAAATAGGTGATACGCGGTGGCGCACCGTATCGAAGTATGATGCCCTCGCGCCACGGCCCGGAATAGAACGTTTCGGCTGCGGCCTGGCTTTCCCAAAGGTAACACCCGCCGGCGACCCCACCCTCGGTCGCGTGGATGAACTGTTTGCGGACCAATCCTGGAACATCGAGGAAGCCTGGCGCAATGGAGTGGAAATGGGCCCGGCAGGCCTCTTTGTCGATGTTCGGCGGCAGGTCATAGAGAACGATCGCCGTGATCACAGTAAACTCTCCTCCATGGTTCGCGGGCCCCTCGGAATGGCGCCCGGCGTCATCGGCCGGTCGCGCATCTGACGATACCGCCTCGCGCTCGTGGCTACACCCAGGCGCATAGATAGAAGCGCGGCAATTCATCCGGAAACGGGGTGAACTTCAGGTTCTTCGCGAAGGCGTACTGCGTTACCGACGTGAACATCGGCAACCAATATGCCTGCTCGGTGACACGCTTGATCGCCGCGCTGTAGTGCTTGATCCTGTCCTCGGGATCGATCACCAGGCCGCCCTGTTTCACATCGGCCGTCACCTGCGGATCGCGCGCATAATCGTTCGCTCCGCCGCCGAAGAAATACGGCAGGATCGCCGACACATCGTTGATCGAATAGCTGCCCCAGGTACCGAAATTCATCGGCGTCTGGCCTGCCATCACCTTCTGGATCTCCGCCCCTACCTGAAGCTGCTGAATGTCGGCGGTGATCCCGATCACCTTCAGGTAGTTCTGCACCGCGGCACTGAACGACGACAGCAGATACGTCACCAGCGAGGTGGAAAAGCCGTTGGGGTAACCCGCCTCCGTCAGCAACTGCTTAGCCAGTTTCGGGTCGTAATCGTAATCAATCGCGGCCTTTGCATCGCAGCCGAATTGCGTTGGGTAACAGGGGGCGTCGATCGGATGGGAATCACCCTGCACCAGGTCGTGGGCGATTGCGTGCCGATCGATCGCGTGGCAAATCGCCTGACGGACCTTCTGCTTCGTCAGCGGATTGCCCGCGCCCGTTCGCCCCGCCGCATCGAGTTGCAGATAGCCGATACGCATCGATCCCGCTCGGATCGCCGTCTTGCCCGGCAGCATCTTCAGGTTGTCAAATTGATCGGGGTTGTACTGCCAGATCCAGTCGGCCTGCCCGCTGATGAACGCTGTCAGTTCGCCGGCCGCATCCAACACCTGGTTGATCTTGAGATATTTGATCGCCGCCCGCCCTTTCGGACTGTCCTTGTAGTAGTCCTCGAACCTCTCCATATCGATTTCGCTGGAGCCATTGACGCGAGTGATACGATACGGCCCGGTGCCGATCGGCTTCTGCGAATATTCCGCCCCGCCGACCTTCTCCCGATACGCTTTCGGATAGATTGGCAACGCCATGGCGAAGTATTCCAGCGCCGCGGGGAACACCGTCTTCAGCTTTATCCGCACCTTCAGATCGCCAAGCTTTTCCGCACCGGCAATGAACGCGAAGTTGCTCGGTACCGACGTCTTCGGATCGCTGATGATCGTGTTGAATGTATAGACGACATCGTCCGCCGAGAACGGGTCGCCGTTGTGGAACTTCACCCCCGGGCGCAATGTGAAGTCCAACGTCGTCGGGTCCGAAAACGTCCACGATGTGGCCAGGGCGGGCACGATCTTGAAGGTATTGGGATCGCGGTAAACCAGCATGTCCCATGCCTCGTGGGACACGATGATCCCGGTACGCAGGCTGTTGCGGTAAGGGTCCACATCCGGAACGGCATCGCGCCATGTCACACGCAGCGTGTCGTCAGACTTCTGCGCCTGCGCCGCAGAGCCAACAACCGCACCGGCGGCAGCGGTGCCAAGGAAAGTCCGACGTTTCATAGCAGTCTCCTGTTTCCGAACCTGACAAAACCTATGCGGGGACGAGATGACACTCCACCGCCTTGCGCGCCGGCGGCTCTGTTCGGCAACGCGGTATCGCCACAGGGCAGCGCGTATGGAAGCGGCAACCGGAGGGAATATGCGCCGGGTCGGGATAGTCGTCGCCGAGTGACACGTCCGGTAGCCCCAGCCCCGGATCCGGTGTCAGAACCGAGGCCAGCAAAGCCTTCGTGTAAGGATGACGCGGTGAACGGAATACCGCGTCCGCCACGTCATGCTCAACGATACGACCGAGATACATGACCGCGACCGCATCGGCGACATGCTCGACCACCGCGAGGTTGTGGCTGATAAACACCAGTGTCAGTTCGAACGCGCTCCGCAGATCGGCGAGCAGATTGAGTATTTGCGCCTGCACGGACACATCAAGCGCGGAAGTCGGCTCATCGCAGATCAGAATGCGCGGCCGCAGCACCAGCGCACGCGCGATGGCGACGCGTTGGCGCTGGCCGCCAGAGAGTTGCCCCGGAAAGCGTTCAGCGATATCGGGACCAAGCCCCACCTGCTTCAATATCGCGGCGACACGCTCCTGCCGCTCGGTGCGCCCGACATCGCCGGCCGCGATCAGCGGCAGCGCAACGATATCCCGTACGCGCCGGCGCGGGTTCAACGAACTCATCGGATCCTGGAATACCGGCTGGATCAGCCGCGCACGCTCCCGCCGATCGATCGTCGCCAGTAAGCGGCCGTCGATCCGCACGGAGCCGGACGACGGCGGCAGCAGCCCGAGCAGAATACGCGCCAAGGTTGATTTGCCGCAGCCGGACTCACCGACGATTGCCAGCGCCTCACCGGCCCGAAGCGAAAGCGAGACGTCGTCCACCGCCACCACATGCCGGGGTGCGGCCATGGTGCCCCCGCTTTGTTCGAAGGTCCGCGACAACCCGATGATTTCGATGGCGGCCGTCATGCGGCGGCGGCCCGCCATGAGGGATCGAGTCGACAGCGATACATATGGTCCGCGGCCGCATCGCGCACCGGCGCGGCCACCGCGCACGACGGCAGAGCGTAATCGCAACGGTCTCGGAACGCACAGCCGACGAATCCCGGCGCGATATGCGGCACGGTGCCGCGAATGCTGCCCAGCCGCTCACCACGACGCACCTTTCCCGGTATCGGAATCGAGGCCAGCAGGCCCCGCGTATACGGGTGCGTCGGCCGCGCGAACAGCTCGGTCACCGGCGCCTGTTCGACGATCTCACCCGCGTACATGACGGAGACACGATGCGCGACGCGTGCCACCACACCCAGGTCATGCGTGATGAGCAGCACCGCCAGCCCGAGGTCACGCTGCAACTCGGCCAGCAGCCGCAGGATCTGCGCCTGCACCGTCACGTCCAGAGCGGTCGTCGGCTCGTCGGCGATCAGCAGCTTTGGCTCGCACAGTAGCGCCATGGCGATCATCACCCGCTGGCGCAGCCCGCCTGAAAGCTGGTGCGGGAACTGCCCGAGCCGCATCGATGCCGCGCTGATGCCGACCCGCGTCAGCATTGCCGCCGATCGTTCGACCGCCGCGTCCTGCCGCAGTCCGCGGTGCCGGCGGAGTACCTCGGTCATTTGCGAGCCAACCGTGTAGGCCGGGTTCAAACTGGTCATCGGCTCCTGGAAGATCATCGCCATGCGATCGCCGCGCAGCCTCGCCATCTGCCGCTCGCTCAATCGCGCGATGTCGGTGTCTTCGAACCGGATATGGGTGGCGGCGCGACGGGCGCCACGCGGCAGCAGCCCCATCATCGCCAGGGCCGACAGCGACTTGCCGCTGCCGGACTCGCCCACCAGGCAATGCGTCTCCCCGGCGGCGACACTCAGACTGATGCCGCGCACGGCGTGCAGCGATGGGAATCGCACATCCAGATCGGCGATATCGAGTACCGGGGTCAACGCTCGCTCCTGGCGCCGAGGGCGTCACGCAGGCCATCGCCCAGAAGGTTGATACCGAGCACCAGGATCAGCAGCGCCAGGCCGGGTATCTCGATCACCCACGGCTTGAAAAACATGTAGTCCTTGGCTTCGGCGATCATCAGGCCCCAGGACGGCAGCGGCGGCGGCACGCCGAGGCCAAGGAAAGACAGCGCCGCCTCCAACAGGATGGCGATCGCCATCTCGATCGTGGCGATGACGACGAGGTGGTGGGCGATGTTGGGCAGGATCTCGCGCAGGATGATCCAGGGGCGGGAGCAGCCGGCGGCCCAGGCGGCCGCGATATAGTCGAGACCGGCGACCTGCTGCGTGGCCGAACGGGACACCACGGCGAAACGTTCCCACAGCAACAGGCCCAGCGTCAGCATCACGACCAGAAGCGAACTGCCGACGATCGAGACGACGGTGAGTGCCACCAGGATGAGCGGTATCGCCAGCCGGCAGGAGACGACGAACATCACGACACGATCGACCCAGCCGCCGAAGTAGCCCCCCAGCAGGCCGAGTGTCGTGCCGATGAAGCCCGATACCAGCACCGTCGAGAAACCGATCATCATGGAGATGCGCGTGCCCAGGATGAGACGGGAGAGGTAATCGCGGCCGAGTTGATCGGTGCCCAGCAGATGGTCTCGCGATCCGCCCTGCATCCAGGCGGGCGGGATGAAGCGCGCCGAGAGGTTTTGCGCAAACGGGTCATGCGGCACCAGCAGCGGCGCGATAACGGCGATGATGGTGGCGGCAGCGACGATAATGCTGCCGGCCACAAGCGGTAGGCGATGCCGCATCAGGCCGTCCGCAAGCGTGGGTCGAGCGCGGCATTCAGCAAATCCGCGAGCAGTGTCAGCCCGACAAACAGCAGCGCGAACAGCAGCACCACCGCCTGGATCACCGGAAAGTCGCCTTTCTGGATCGACGCCCATGCGAGATAGCCAAGGCCGCGAACGTTGAACACGACCTCGGTCACCACCGAACCGCCCAGGATAAAACCGAGCTGCACGGCGGAGACCGCAACGATCGGCATGGCCGCATTGCGGAGCGCATGCTTGAGCACGATGGATATGCGGCTGAGCCCTTTCGCCCGCGCCGTACGCACATAGTCGGCGCGTAGTGCATCGACCATGCCGCCCCGCGTCAGTCGCAGCATCACCGGGATCGCGACGAAGGCCAGCACGAAGGCCGGCATGATGTAGCCGGTCCAGTCGTCCACCCCAGAGATCGGCAGCCAGCCGAGGTCCACGCCGAACCAGATGATCAGCATCAAGCCGAGCCAGAAGCTTGGTATCGCCTGCCCGGCGAGCGTCAGCATCCCGATCGCCACGTCGATGACCGTCCCCTCATTCAGCGCGGCCAGGATGCCTAGCGGCAGGGCAACAGCGATGGCGATGCCGATGGCCAGCAGGCCAAGTGTCAGGGTGACCGGAAGGTGGGTCTCGATCAAATGGGCAACCGATTCGTGGAACAGGAACGAATCGCCCAGGTCGCCGTGCAGCGCGCGGTCGCCCCAATCCACGAACTGCACCGGCAGTGGCCGGTCGAGTCCGAGTTGATGCTCGATCTTGGCAATTGACTCCGCGGAGGCGTCGGGTCCCGCCAGGTTGATGGCGAGGTTGCCGCCGAAGCGGGTCAGGGTGAAGCTGATGACAAGCACCGTCAGGCAGACCAACCCAGCCAGCAGCAGCGAGCGCAGAAGATAGCGGACCATATGGACATCCTACCGGTACCGACATCGGGTGATGCAAAAGGAGCGCCAAGCATACAAAGCGTCCCACTATCGTGATGCGCTCGGTTCCCGCCGAGGATTGCGGGCCGTGTTGATGTCACGCTGCAGCTGATGGGGTTCTCCTCAATCTGCGTGCTGCTCGATTGGGCGAAGGGTCGATCCTGGCGTTCCTGTACCGTTTGTCGACGTCTTGTCATGCCACGCGTCTACCCGACCGGGCTGGCGGCGCAATCCTGCTACGGAACCACCAGCGCCCACCGAAGGCGCCGTGCCGCTCACCCGCTGACCGCCGCCGCCATCGCGAGCACCGCCGCATCCCCGCCGGCCCACCCAACGATCGACAGCCCCAGCGGCCCGCGCGCGCCTGCCACCGGCACGCTGACCTGCGGCAGCCCCGCATGCCCTGCCACCGAGGTCAACGCCAGCGCCGACCGGTAGAATGCGCCAACCGCCTCCCCTGAAACATCCATCCGCAGCGCCGAACCTGGCGCCGAGGGCATCACCAGCGCCGTCCCAACCGGCACCAGCGCCCGCGCATAGCTGGCCAGCCGCGCCCGCGCCGGCAGCATTGCCTCGAACGTTGGCTGTGTGATCCCCGCGGCATCGGCAAACCGGGCGGCGATGTCGGGTGCGAAGCGCGGCCGGGTCCGCTCGATCCAGGCGCCCAGACCGCGCCAGATCTCGAACCCTTGCACCACGCGGTAGCATTCCAGCCATTCTCCCGGATCGCCGCCGAACACTTGGCACGAGCTCGCCCCGGCCGGCGCCACGGCCAGCAGGGCGGCGCGGTCGACGACCGTCATCAGTGCGAACGCATCCTCGGCCACCACGACCTGCCGCACCGGCACGTTCACCGAACCGCCTGTTAATACTGAACCCACCCGCGCCAGTAGCTCGGCCGAACGGGCAAACCACCCCACCGTGTCGTAGGACGGTGCCAGCGGGACCACGCCGGTGAGCGGCACGCGCCCATGCGACGGGCGGAAGCCGTAGATGCCGCAGAACGAGGCCGGCACCCGCACCGACCCGCCGGTGTCGGTGCCCAGCGCGAAATCCACCGCCCCGCAGGCGACCGCCACGGCTGATCCGCTGGACGATCCGCCCGGCAACCCGTCCGGCACTGCCGGATTGACCGGCGTCCCGTCCCAGGTGTTCCGCCCCTCCAGGCTGAACGCCAGTTCGTCGCTTATGGTCCGTCCGGCCAGCGATGCGCCCGCCGCCAGCAGAGCCTGGACGCAGGGGGCCGAGTCCACCGCCGGCGGCGAACCCGCTCGCCAGTCCGGGTTACCCGCCCCGCTGACCGATCCGGCGACGTCGATGTTGTCCTTCACCGCGAAGGTCAGCCCGTCCAGCACGCCTCGCCCGGTCGGGGCCAGCCGCACCGTGTCCCCGCCGGGCGCGTACACCCTGCCCTACCGCCCGGCCAGCGCGGTCAACACCCGCCCCGAATCCGACACGAAGCCGAAGCACTTCTTCACGTTCCAGATCGTCGCCTGGGTGCAGAAATCAGGCGAGCTGGTGGCGCAGCAATCCTCCAGCAGCACGCAGCCGTAGCCGAGGAAGTTGGCATCGGTCAGCGAGTGCAGCACGCACTGATCGGTGTTCACCCCGGCGAACAGGATCGACCGCACCCCCAGATTGCGCAGGATACTGTCCAGCGGCGTATCCCAGAATCCGCTGATCCGGTGCTTGTCGATGCAGATGTCGCCGGCCACCGGCGCCAGTTCATCCACCACCGCCGCCGCCCAGGAGTCTTTCTGCAGCACCGGTGCCCCGTTGGCGGGCAGCGGATCGCCCAGGCCGATTCCGGTTCCGACGGGCTTGTACAGATGGATCTGGTTCGGCGGCATGTTCGCCAGATCGGCTCGGTTCCCCCAGTTCACCCAGATCACCGGCACCGAGGCCGCCCGCAGCGCCGGCAGCAACGCTTGCAACGGCTCAATCGGCGCCCGATCCGGCCGGTAATCGCCACCGATCGCGTCCACCCAGCCGCCGGCCGAACAGAAATCGTTCTGCATGTCGATCACTACGATCGCGGTGCGATTGAGGTCCACGACCACCGACTGAGGCTCCGCCGCCAGCGTCATCCGCCGCGGCGCCGGCGGCGCGGCCGCCATATCGACCACATCGTCCGTCGCCCACCAGCGCGTTTGGGCGCCAACCCCCAGCGGACCGCCTGGCCGTTGCGAAACTGACATGCTCACCTCCCGTTGCAGCGATCGGACGTTCAAATCCCGTGCCAAAATCCTGTGCAGCCCATAACGGCCGCCACCCGATCACTATGGCGTGAATTTCAGCACGGCGTGGTGGGAAACACAGCAGCCGCGTCGCTTGCTGCCCCGACTACCCGTGGCCCGCCATTTGCAACGGATGCGACCGATCCGGCTCGATCTGAACCGCCTCAGCCTATTCGCGCCACGTGACCGCCCGCTGAAGGAAACGCACATGACACTGCTTCGCCGGACCCTTTTCGCCGCCATTCCGGGCCTTGCCCTTGCCGCGCCGTTGGCGGCCCGAGCGGCCGCCCCGATCCGGATCGGGGTGCTGATTCCGGGGTCCAAGTCCGACAAAGGCTGGATGGAAAGCGGCTATGACGGCCTGATGGCGTCGGAGAAGAAATACGGCGGCAAGATCAAGGTGCAGATGATCGAGAACATCAACTACGGCGACATGGGCCAGGCCCTGACCGCGCTGGCCAGCCACAACCAGTTGGTGATCGGCGTCGGCGGCCAGACCCAGGCGGCGATCCTGTCCGTGGCGAAGAAATTCCCCAAGGTGAAGTTCTCCATCGTCGGCGGCAACAACGGCCCGATGCCGCCGAATGTCGCCGGCTACGACGTCAAGCAGGCGGAAATCGCCTATGTCGCCGGCGCCGTCGCCGCCATGCTGTCGAAGACCGGCGCCGTCAGCTATGTCGGCGGCATGCAGATTCCGTCCATCGTCAACGCCGGCAAGGAGTTCGGCCTCGGCGCCAAGTCGATCAACCCCAACATCAAATACTTCGAGAGCTACACCGGCGATTTCGACGACGTGTCGAAGGCCAAGGAAGCCACTCTCGCGGCGATCGCGCAGGGTGCGGACATCCACTACCACATCCTCAACCTCGGCCTGCGCGGCATGGAGCAGGCGGCGCGCGAGAAGGGCACCCACATCATCGGCAGCTACACCGACCGTTGCGGCACCGACCCGCTATATGTCGCCTACAGCATCACCGGCGTCGGGTTCCAGGTGTCCTACGCGATCGATGAGATGGTCGCCGGCGACTGGAAGCCCGGCTACAAGGCGTTCGGCCTCGCCATGGGCCCGAAAGCCTCCGACATGGTGGTCTGCAACGCCACGCCTGAAATGCGGGCGAAGATCAAGTCGATCGAGGAGGACATCAAGTCGGGCAAGATCAAGGTTCTGGAGGGCTGATCCCCAGCCGCCGATGACCTCGCCGGACCCATCCGCACCCAGCCTGCTGACGCTCTCGGGTGTCACGCGGCGGTTCGGCGCGCTGACCGCCCTGGCCGATGTCTCGCTCGACATCGCGCCGGGGGAGATCCATTGCCTGCTGGGCGAAAACGGCGCCGGCAAGTCCACGTTGTGCAATGTCATCTTCGGCATCCACGCGCCGAACGCGGGCACCATGCACCTGAACGGCGCGCCCTACCGCCCGTCCGGCCCGGCCGATGCCCTGGCCCAGGGCATCGCCATGGTGCACCAGCATTTCAGCCTGGTCCCCGACCTGACCGTGGTCGACAACCTGCTGCTCGGCCAGGCCAGGGGTCTGCTCAACCGGCGTGAATGCGCCGCCCGCGTCACCCGCCTGTCGGAGGAATACGGCCTCGCCGTAGCCCCATTCGCCCGCATCGACGCCTTGTCCGTTGGCGAGCGCCAGCGGGTCGAGATCATCAAGTGCCTGATGCGCGACCCTCGGCTGCTGGTCCTCGACGAACCCACTGCCGTGCTTTTGCCGGCCGAGATCGAGTCGCTGATCGGCGTCTGCCGCCGTGTCGCCGCGCGCGGCTGCGGCGTGATGCTGGTGACCCACAAGCTGGCCGAGATCAAGTCCGTCGCCACACGCGCGACGGTGCTGCGTGCCGGCCGCACCGTCGCCGTGTCCACCCATCCCGCCGCCGACATCGACATGCTGGTGCGGGCGATGATCCAGCGCGACCTCCATGCGCTCGACTCCGCCGCGCTGGGTCTGCCGGAATCCGGCCCCGACACCCACGCCGCCGCGCCGCACGACATCGTCGCCAGTATCGACGGGCTGAGCTTCCGCGACGCCCAGGGGGTGACCCGCCTGGATAATGTCACCATCGAGGTCGGGCGCGGCGAAATCGTCGGCATTGCCGGCGTCGAGGGCAACGGCCAGTCGGAACTCGCCGCTATCCTCGCCGGGATGCTGCGTCCCACCGCCGGCCGCTTTCTGGTGCAGCGCCAGGACCTGACCGGGCGCCGGCCGGCGGAGATCACGGC
>DATAZJ010000050.1:0-2884 GCA_036272115.1 Rhodopila sp.
GGCCACGCGGTGTTCGGCCACGTGGACGGCCACCCCGAGATCTACTCAGTCGCCAAGAACCGCACCGCCAACGAAAAATATGAGGCGATGACCGTGACGCCCTGGTTCGGCTGGCACACCGACGTGACCCCGGCGGTCAACCCGCCCTGTGCCTCCATTCTGCGCGGCGTCACCATCCCGCCCTACGGCGGCGACACCTTCTGGACCAACCTCGCCGCCGCCTATGCCGGCCTCTCCGAAACGATGCGAGGCTTTGTCGACACCCTGCGCGGCATTCACGCCTTCGAGGCACGCGGCGACGGCAAGCCCGGCGGCACCTACAACGACCGCGTCAAGAAACGCGCGCTGAAAAGCGAGCATCCGCTCGTAACGGTCCACGCCGAAACCGGCGAGCGCGTATTGTTCGCCAGCCCGTCATTCCTGAAATCCATCGTCGGCCTGACCCCACGTGAAAGTGCCAAAATCCTGGAAATCCTGTGGGAACACGTCGTCCGCCCGGAATACACCGTCCGCTTCAAGTGGAACGCCGGCGACATTGCGTTCTGGGACAACCGCTCCACCGCCCATCTCGCGCCCCGGGACATCTTCCAGTCCGACTTCGACCGCCAGCTCTACCGCATCACCCTGGTGGGCGAAAAGCTGGTCGGCGTCGACGGCCGCACATCGACCTCGATCGACGGCCTGCCCGTCCTCTCGGCCGCCGAGGAACTGAAACTGATGGCGGCCGAATAACCGCCCGCCCAACCACGCCCCCCGGTTGCGACCGAACGCAAACCTGCGTCTAGTGGCGGCAGGGACGCCACATGGCGGTCTGACATCCCTCCGGCGCTGAGGCGCGGGGGACCCGGTATGCGGAGTGTCGATATGAGTGGCTTGATAATTAGTGGCGGACGGGTGGTGGACCCGGCCAGCGGGATGGATGGCATCGGTGACGTCGCGGTGCTGAACGGCAAGATCGCCGCCGTCGGCACCGGTCTGGGCACCGCGGACCGCACCATCGACGCCACCGGCCTGATCGTCGCCCCCGGCTTCATCGACCTGCACGCCCACGGCCAGTCCATCCCCGCCGACCGCATGCAGGCGTTCGACGGCGTCACCACCTCACTGGACCTCGAAGCCGGTGTCATGCCCGTCTCCGCCTGGTATCGCCGCCAGGCCAGACACGGCCGGGTCCTCAACTACGGCGCCTCCGTCAACTGGGCCTTCGCCCGTATCGGCGCCATGACCGGCTCCAATGAGGAATCCTCGCTGGAATCCTTCGGCCGAGCCATGCGCGACCGCCGCTGGGTGGAAAACGTCGCCAGCGAGACAGAGGTGACCGGCATCCTGGAACGGCTGGAAAGCGGCCTCAACGAGGGCGGCATCGGCATCGGCATCCTCAACGCCTACGCCCCCGGCGCCGGCGTCCAGGAACTCACCGCCGTGTGCCAGCTTGCCGCCGCGCATGCCGTCCCGACCTTCACCCATGTCGCCTACATGTCGGCCATCGACCCCGAAAGCGCCGCCGAGGCCTATATCCGCCTGATCGGCTATGCCGGCGCCACCGGCTGCCACATGCACATCTGCCACTTCAACAGCTCCAGTAAAACCGACGTCGCCCGCTGCGTCGTGCTGGTGGAAAAGGCGCAGGCACAGGGCCTGCCGATCACCCTGGAAGCCTATCCGTACGGCACCGGCTCCACCGTCCTCGCCGCCGCTTTCTTCAGCGATCCCGACTTCGAGGCGCGCAACGGCACCGGCTACGACTCAGTCCAGCGCGTGGCCGATGGACGCCGCTTCCACGACCGCGCGGAACTCCTGGCCGCCCAGGCCGAGGAACCCTCCACACTGGTCCTCTGGCACGTGCTGGACACCGAGAACAACGCCCACCATCGCGACCTGCTGGATATGTCCGTGCTGTATCCCGGCGGCGCCATCGCCTCCGACGCGATGCCCTGGACCCTCTCGGACGGCTCGGTTTACACCGGCGACGCCTGGCCGCTGCCCCCCGATGCCACGTCGCATCCCAGGTCGGCGGGCTGCTTCACCCGCTTCATGCGCGAATGGGTGCGGGAACGACAGGCGGTGTCGCTGCTGGAAGGCGTGCGGAAATGCTCGCTGATCCCCGCCGACATCCTGGCCGCCAGCACCAAGGCGATGCGCACAAAAGGGCGTCTGACCGCGGGCGCCGACGCCGACGTCGTGGTGTTCGACTACGCCACGCTGACAGACCGCTCGGAGTTCAGCGCGATGAACCGCCCGTCGGAGGGCGTGCGGCACCTGATCGTCAGCGGGACCCCGGTCATCACCGACGGCGTGCTCGACCAGGCAGCGAGGCCGGGCCAGCCGGTGCGCCGCGAAGTCTGATCGTGCCTGTCCCTATCCTGCTGGTTTGCGGCTTCCTGGGGGCGGGCAAGACCTCGGTGGTGAACCACCTGCTCGCGCACGCCGGCGGTCGGCGCATCGCCGCGGTGGTGAACGACTTCGGCGCCATCAATATCGATGCCGAACTGATCGCGGGTGCGACCGATGGGGTGATCAGCCTCAGCAACGGCTGCATCTGCTGCAGCCTGGAAGGCGATCTGCTGCGCACCCTGTCCAGCCTGCTGCGCCGCGACCCCAGGCCGGAGTTCATCGTGATCGAAACCAGCGGTGTGGCCGATCCGGCGGACATCGTGCGCAACCTGATGGACCCGGTGATCTGGCGCGAAGCGCCGCTGGAGACGGTGCTGTGCGTGGTCGATGCCTCGGCTCCGGCCATGTCGCTGCAGGACCCGCTGCTACGGTCGCAGGTGCGGGCCGCCGACATCGTGGCGTTGAGCAAGCTGGATCTGGCCGGATCCTCTGAACCCGTGCGCGATGCCGTGAAGGCATTGCGGCCAGGGGCGGTCGTGGTCCAGGCACT
>DATAZJ010000051.1:0-16688 GCA_036272115.1 Rhodopila sp.
GAGCGCGTCACGATGGGCGTCGTCGAACGTCATCGTGGCCGGCGCGTGTTCGCCGTGGTTCACGATCAGTTTGAGCGAGCGGCGACGGAATTCGTTGGCGAGCTCGGCCCAGTCGCGCTCGACACCATGCCGAGCGCCAACAGTGGCAAGCGCCGTCCGCATACCGGTGTGCCAGTCAAGGATGGTGCCGCCGGTATCGAAACAAAGCGCCTTGACATTGCTCATGTTCATTGTGTCGCTCCTCTCTTTGCAAATGCACCGCGTGCCGGTGACGGTTCCGACCGGTTGGTAAAAAGTTTCATATGATATTTCCTTCGATCGTTCCAACCGGACCGATTCATCCCGCCGCCGGAATGCGATACAACCGGCCGGTCGCGTGAAGGTCCTCCACCGTCCATGGCGCGCCCACGCCGCCGATCATCCAGCCGAGGATCGCCCACAGGTCCGTGTCGACCGCCGTGTCGTCGAGCGGTTCCAGCGCTTCGACGATCGCGTTGATTTCCAGACCCGACGGGAAGGGTTCGCCGCTGCGCCCGACGAACACCAGCGCATAAGCCATCCCGGACGGCGCGCGGACGAAACCCGGTTCGGACAGCCCCACCCGATCGAGATCGAAGGTTCGCACGAAAAAGGCGCGGAATTCCGGATAATGACCAAGCCGGTCTTCCGTCAGCACCAGCGCCTGGCGGGTGCCTTCGGTGACGGGCCTGGCGATGACCGTGACGTCAGCCATCACACGCCTCCCTGCCTGTCGAGGAAGGCGGCGATCAGACCGGCGATCTCCCGCCCGGAGTCTTCCTGCAGGAAGTGCCGGCCGGTCACCATGTGCGGCCCATCGGCGTGCGGCAGCAGGCGCTTGAAGCGTTCAGCGAAGGTCGCGGCATCGAACACCTCATCCTCGCGTCCCCAGATGATCAACGTCGGCAACCGCGACTTTGCCAGTTCCGCTTCCAGCCAGGCAAAGCGGGCCTGGGCTCGGGCCGTGTCATCCAGGGGGATCCAGCGCGGCCAGACCCAGGTCAGCAAGCGTGTCTCGGCGTCGGGCATGACGGCTTCATAGACCGGCTGCGCCTCCCGCCGAAACCGCTCGCGATCGACCACCGAGAGGTACACCCCGCGCCGCGCCAGGACGTTGTGCCGGCCCAGCAGATAGGGTCCGACCAGCGGCGCGTGCATCATGCGCCACGGGACCAGGCGGGTGTGAAATTCAGCAGGCGGCGTCGGCCAGGCCCAGGTGCTCATGACGGTCAGCGCACGCACCCGATCGGGATTGCTCATCGCGAAGCCCAGGCCGGTCGGGCCGC
The DNA here is from genome assembly GCA_036272115.1 of Rhodopila sp. Classification (GTDB taxonomy): domain Bacteria; phylum Pseudomonadota; class Alphaproteobacteria; order Acetobacterales; family Acetobacteraceae; genus Rhodopila. The sequence goes on from DATAZJ010000051.1 coordinate 1,305, forward strand.
CCCAGTCGTGGCAGACCACCATCAGGCGTTGCAGGTCGAGTTGCCGGACCAGGCCTGTCAGATTCGCGATATGCCCATCGAGGCTGTGCGCCTGCTCGCGGGCCGGCTTCTCGGACAGGCCGAAGCCGATCATGTCGGGGACGATGACGCGGTATCCGGCGCTCACCAGCGGCGGGATGACATCGCGATACAGGAAACCCCAGGTCGGATTGCCGTGCAGCAGCAGGATGGGATCGCCGGCGCCCTCATCGACGTAGTGCATCCGCCAGCCATTGACCCGCGCGTAGCGGGCGGCGAACGGCCACTTGTCCCGAAACCCGTCGATGTTTTCCAGAGCGCTGACGGTCATGTCCTGCCTCTTATGCGGTGACGCGGCGGAGGAATGCGCAGATCACCAGCATTTTCACGATCACATCCCCGGCGAACGGCTCGATGGCGGTGCTGATGGCGACGGCCTGTGCGGGTGGCGGCGGAGAGGCGGCCAGCCGGACCAGCAATCGGTCCGCCCGAACCGATGCCGCGTGCCGCGCCTGTTCTATCGCGCCTTCCAACCGCCCATCGCTGTCGAGCGGGGCGAGCAGCAGCCAGGCAAACGACAGATACGGCGGCCAGTGGGCAAGATGGCGGTACATGCTCGCCAGGACCGCGCCCGGACGCCGGGTGCCGAGTCCGTTCAGCGTAGTCACCAACGCGGCGGTCTCGCGTTGCATGTCGGTCAGGTCGAGCAGCTTCGGCAATCCGATCCGTGCCGCGGCCGCCACCGGCGTTGGTTCAGCGGCGGCCGCGTCATGCGGTGTCCGCCCATCCAGCCGCGCGCGTAGAGCAGTCAGCGCCACCGCCGCCATCGCATTGGTATGGTCGTAGGCGGCCAGGACGTCCCGGATGGCGGTCATGTCGCCCGGACCCAGGCCCAACGCCGCGAAGACCTCTGCCGGGATCGCGGGCATCGGCGGCAGCACCAGCGCCTTGTGCAGCGCTGTTGCCTCGCCGATGACCGATCCGTCGGCATAGAGCGGGCGCAGCGTTGCCCAGGCCCAAGGCAAGGCCCCGTCGATCGTTGCGAGATGGCGCCAGATTAGGTTGACGACATCCACGCCCAGCACCTGCCGGATATCGGCGAAAATCGCCGCGGTTTCGCCTGTCGCGGCGGCTTCGGTGATGGCGGGAACCGGGTCGGAACGCCGCTCGTGGCCGGCAGGCATGAATGCTTCCTCTCTGCTCCCCATCATTCACAACGCTCTGTTCTATATCGTTCGTACTAGAATGGACCGGATGTCCATCGGAAGCAATCCCGTGACCCGCCCGGCTCGCGGAGGATGAAAAAGCCTCACGAGACACGTCGATCTTTTGCACGTGGCCGGACCTCATCGTCCACGCTGATCAGTCCACCTCGGGCAAGCGAGATGCAGCCGAGGATATGTCGTTGGCGACCACCGCTGTCCGCAAGGTGACGCGTCTTCCGGGCGATCTCGGGACTTATACCAATCGACCTTGATGTTGACCCATCGGCACCGCCCTGCAACCATCATGGCGAGCGCAGGCTCGCCACCTATGTCTTTGTTTCCACACGTAGAAGGCGTGGATACCGGCATGCGCCGGCATGACGGACGGGGTCAACCGACATGACGGACCGAAGAGTCTGCATCAATGCCGGTTGGTATTTCGTGTCCGGCCAATATTACGTGTCCGGCCAATCCGACATCATCGACTACACGACAGCCCGCCGATGCGAGGAACCGATTTCAACGGTCATCACTGAGAGCACCGTGCAATGGCTGCTGCATCGGCGGATGAATGCCCAACAGCAGATGCTCTGGTCGCCGAGGGGCGCCCGTTTGATGCTGAAAGTGCGGACCTCCGTCGTGAACGGCACCCTCGATCGGGACCATGCCGTCGCTGAACGTTGGGCCCGCCGTCCGTTTCGGAGAGCGGCCTGACCCCCCCACGTCCTGGACGGCCTCAGCCAGATTGACGCCCATCTGGCCGGCTAGCGCCACACATCCCGGACATCCTCATGCTCTCCTATTCTGCCGCCCCGGCCGGCTTGCTCTCGGTTCCCAGCCGGAACCCCTGCACGACGAAGCTGGCCTCGATCGGAGCCGAACCGTTGCTCTGTGGCTGCGCGGTGGCGTGCAGTTCCAGACTGGTCACCAGCAATCGAAGCGGGCTTTCATTCGCAAGTCGCAGAAGCGCGATCAATTGCGGCCAATCGCCATGCACCGCCACGCGTAGCCTGATGCGACGAAAACCGCCCTGCTGGTCGCCGGGCAGCGCTTCGGAACTCGCGAGTGTCGCGCCAGCGGACGCCGCCATGTCCTGCATGACGCTCTGCAGCGTCGCTCCGGCAATCGCGTCGGTCGCGCCGCCGAGCAATGCGGTCGGCGGTGGGAGGTCAGAGCCGGGCCGCCCCGCTTCCTGCCGCAGCGCCGGCAGCGCAGCGACGATCTGTTCCATATGATCAAGCAACTGCCGCCGTTCCGCCAACCGTTCCGTCCGTTCCGCGTGCCAGCCAAGCAGCGGGGCCGCCACGGCGATCCAAACCACGCCGAACACGACTGCCAGCAGCGCCAAGGCGGCGAACTGTCCCCGCCGGCCCTCCGGCAGATGGTCGAGCACGCCGGTCAAGACACGAACCGGGCGCCGATCAAGCGCAGGCTGGTCCCATAAGCCGGCATGGTCACGGCTGCAGGAAGGGGTTTGTACGCTTGTCATGCAGCAGCACAATGGCCTCCGGCGCGACGATATGTGTTGCGACCGGGTCGTTGGCATAGCTGAGAGGCAGCGTCATGGTGCGTCCGTCTCGCTCCAGCGCCACCGAGCCATCCCTGATGTCAGTGACTGTCCACCCCGCCACGATGCCGTCACGGCCGACGACGATCGGCTTTTCACCGGCACCCGCGGTCGTGCCCTTTGGCGGAGGGCCGCCCTGGGTTGGGCTGTCGTGGCTGGAATTGACCGCCGGCGGAGCGGCCAGGACGAAGATGGCTTGCAGGCTGTCATTCGAACGTATTGTTCCCGTCAGGCGGGGCAGCGCATCGGATGCGCCGGAGCGGCCTGGCGCGCCCTGCGCGTTCGGGCGGCGGTCCCGCGCGAACAACGGTCTCGCCAAGACCACGTCAGTCCATGCGGCGACCGGACCTGGAGCCATCGAAGGTGCGACGCTTGCCAGTGGGGTAATGGCGGGCTGCATTTCGGAGCGATCACCGGACGCCGGAAGGCTCTCCCATCCCAGGAGAGCAACCAACACGGCTATGAGGGCGCCGAGCGGCTTCAAGGCGTGCCCGGGTGGGCAGGCACCAGCCGGTCCGGGGTCATGCCCCTGGCCCGCCGTCCCGCGTCCGTCTCATCGAACAGCAGCAGCCTCCCCGAATTCGCCATCCCCGCCATTGTGCTGAGATTATGCACCACCGCCGCGACGATCGCGCCCTCCGGCCCCAGCAGCCCGCACGCCGCCAGCACCACCAGCGTCACCGTCCAGCCCAGCCCGACGGCGACGTTGACATGGATGGTCCGCCGGCACCGGCGGCTCAACCGGATACAGGTCGCCAGGCGCCGCAGATCGCTGGTGATCAGCACCAGGTCGGCGGAGGCCAGTGCCACGTCCGTCCCCTGTGCCCCCATCGCGACCCCGACTGCCCCGGCCTTCAGCGCCAGGCTGTCGTTGATGCCGTCGCCCACCACCATCGGCCGGAATCCGCGCTTCACCTCGGCCAGCACGCGCCGCATTTTCTCTTCCGGCAGAGCCTCGGCGCAGATATCGTCGATCCCGAGCGTCTGGCCGACGGTTCGCGCCACGGTTTCCCGATCCCCGGTCAGCAGCACTTGCCGGGTGAGTCCGAGTCCGCGCAGGGCGTCCAGCGCCGCCCGCGCGTCGGGCCGCGGCTGATCCGCGAGCCGCAACCATCCGAGGAACCGGTCCTCTTCGCACACCCCGACCATCGGCCCGTCATGTGCCGGTGCCGGCCCCGGCTGGGCCCCTAGCGTGGCCAGCAATGCCGGCCGCCCCATCGCCACCCGCATGCCGCCGCATCGCGCCCGCATGCCCAGGCCGCGTTCCTCCCGCATTTCGCTCAACGCCGGCCGTGCGGCGTCCGGCACCGACCCGGCCAACGCTCGGCTGACCGGATGGGTACTGGCCGACCCAAGCGATGCCGCGAGTCCCAGCAGCGTCGCTTGCGAAACCCCCGGCGCCGGATCGACCCCAACCAGCGTCAACACACCCGTGGTGACCGTGCCGGTCTTGTCGAGCACCAGGGAGGTCACTTCGGAGACCTGCTCGAGGAACGCGGACCCCTTGATCAGGATACCGTGCCGTGCCGCGACGACGATCGCGGCGATCGCGGTGGCAGGCGCCGCCAGCACCAGGGCGCACGGGCAGGATGCGACCATGACGGCAAGCATCGCCGCGGTATCGCCGGTCGCGAACCACACGCCGGCCGCCACCAGCAGGACCAGCACCATGTAGTGCCCGGCATACGCCTCCAGCAGCCGCGTCACCGGGGGCTTGGCTGCCTCCGCCTGGTGCATCAGCGCGACGATCTTGCCCAGCGTGGTCTCGCCTCCCGTGCGGGTGACCTCCACCAGCAGCACGCCGTCGAGATTGATCGAGCCGGCAAGGACCGTGTCGCCTTCCGCCCGGTCCACCGGGACCGACTCGCCGGTCAGCGAGGCGGTGTCGATGCTCGCCGCGCCGTCCCGGATGACGCCATCCACCGGAACCCGGTCGCCGGCCTGCAAGGCGATGCGATCGCCGACACGCAGCGCCTGGGTGGACACCTCTTCCCGCGCGCCGTCGTCCAGCACGCGCACCGAGGCACTCTGCACCAGCCGCCCCAGCGCATCGACCGCTTCCCGCGAGCCCAGCAGGCTGCGTTCTTCCAGCACATGACCGACGATCATGACGATGGGCAGCACCGCCGCCGTCATCAGATCCCCGGTGGCCCAACAGGCGACCAACGCGAGCGCGACGAGCTGGTCGCTGATGCCGTGCAGGCTGGGGTTGCACAGGCTTGCCCAGGCGGCGGAGAGCACCGGCACCGCCACCAGCAAGGCCGCGCCGCCGGCGACCAGATCCGCCACGCCTTGCTCGTCCGGAAAGGCGGAGCGGCAGACCAGCGCGATCACCAGCAATCCGGCGGCGATCATCGAAAGCGTGAGGCGAGCCCCAAGCGACCAACGCTCACCCAGGCTCAGCAGTGATGTTGGCGAGGCCACGCCTGGCGCTTCGACCGCGATGCCGCTCATTGTCCCGTCTCCGAATCCACGGTGCCGATCCCAGCGCCGCTCATCGCTGCGGCCCCGGCAACACCAGTTGCTGACCGCCGCGCATATCCACCGCGGTCACCTCGCCGGCATCCCGCAGGATCTTCGCGATCTGGGCCTGATAGGCATGGGTCATCAGGGCATCGCGGTTGGCCGGGGTTTCCTGCGCGGCCAATGCGTCGATCGGGGCGGTATCGGCGGAGGCGGTGCGCACGCGTTCCTGTGCCGCGGCACTGGCCTCGGTCAGCAGCCGGTCGTGCTCGCGATCGGCCTGCTGGATCGTGCGAGCAGCATCCGTGCGCGCCGCCGCGGCTTCCTGGTCGGCGATCTGCGTCGCGGTCAGCACCGCGTCGAACGCCGCCTTCGCCACCGGCGGCAGCAACGCGACCACGTCGACCCGCCCGACCGAGATGCCGAGATCCATCCCGGAACGCCGCAACGCCGCCAGCCGGCGGTTGATGTCCGTTACAAGATCGCCGCGCAGGGCCTGGCGGCGGGCGGCCAGGGTCGCCATCGCCTCGGCCGTCGCGTGGGCCGGGGCGGCGCCAAGCGGCACGGCGATGTCCTGGTCCGGCCGGGCGACGAGGAAATCGTCCAGGCCGCGCGACGCGGCGAGGGCGACAGCGCTTGCCAGATACAGCCGGTTCAGCGCCGGCCGCACATGGTCCTCGGCAAGCAGGTAGGCGGAGGGGTTGGTGATGGTGAAGAACACCGTGGCGTCGAGGCTGACGACGTTGCCATCCCCGGTCAGCAGGTAATTGGCGTTGTTCAGGTCGCGGTCGCCCTGCAGGTGGATCACGTCATCGTTCGCGGGTAGCTGCATGTCGGTTTCGTCTGACTGGAAGCCGGTTTTCTGCTGCACCACCGTGTATTCGATCTGCCGGTCCGGGGCGGGCAGCAGGCGCACCTGCTCGATCGGCCGCGGCCAGGCCAGCAGCAGGCCAGACTCCTGCACACGGTTCACCCGGCCGAAGCGCAGCACCACCGCTCGGCTATCCGGCGGCACCTGGTGCCAATTGCTGGTTGCCCAGCCGACCCCGAGCAGCAGGACCGCCGCGTATAGCATTACGAAGCCGAGCCGTACCGAGGATGCGAGCGGGCCTCGCATGGCCGGATCGCCCGCTGCCGGGTCCCCGGCTGGGGGGTCTCCATCGACGCCGGCGGCACTCATCGTTCGACCTTGGCGGAACCAGCGCCCAGAAATCCGACCAGCGGCGAGGGGGTGGCGGTGGCGGGCGCCGGCGGTCCCTCGGCTGGTGCCGGCTTCAGATCGGCACCCGGCGGTCCCTGCACCAACACGTTGAACGGCGCCGCGTCGGTGCGCAGGATCAGCCTGGTATGCGGGCCGACGACCTGACCGACCGTGTCGAGCGAGCGCAGCAGCGTGTAGAGCTGCGGATCGCGGGCAAAGCTGCCGGCATAGATGCGCGCTGCCTCCTGGCGCGACTTCGCCTCGATCGCCGCCGCATCCGCCTTTGCCTTGGCGACGGTGATGCGGGCGTCGCGGTCCGCGTCGGACCGGATCGCCGCGGCGGCGCGCAGGCCTTCGGCGGTGCGTTCCGCCGCCACCGTCTCCCGTTCCGCACGCATGCGCGCGACCGTGGCGGCAAGGGTTTCGGAGGGCAGGCTGAGACGCTCGACGCCGACCTGCTGGATGTCCACACCATAGATGTCGAGCGCCTGCTGCGCGACGGTCTGCCGGAGTTGCTGTTCGAACGCGGCGAGGCGCACCTTGGACGGGTCGGTGTTCACCAGGTCGGTGAGATCGAAGTTGCTTGCGGTGATCTGCAGCGCGGAGCCGACGAAGCTGCGCAACTGACGGGCTGCCTCATCCGGGTTGTTGCCCGCGGCCCGGATGAACTGGCGGATGTGCGCCGGATCGGCTGCGACACGCCAGGCGAGGAAGGCCTGCACCAGGACACGCAGGCCGTCGCGGGTGCCGACATCCTGAAGCCCGCTGGAGGTGGTGCGCAGGCGCAGATCGACATCCAGCGTGCTTTCAAGCGGCGCGGGCAGCTTCCAGGCGAGGCCGGGTTCGGTCAGCACGCGCAGCGGATCACCGAACCGGGTGATCACGACGGCCTGGCCGGCCGCCACCATCACCTGCGCCGAAGCCACCGCCGCCGCGGCAAGAATGGCCGCCGCGAAGATGAACCGCACGGCGCGCCGCGTTCGGCCCCGTGCCGTCCTTGCCGGTGAGCCTGCCCGCTGCGTGTCGATGGTGTTGTCGGGTGCGGTCATATCCCTCTCGTCCTTAGTTCACCGGCCGCCGGCCGGCGGTTCCATCCACAGACCGTTCGGCTGCGACGGGGACATGCCATTGGATTCCGCGTCGGATGCAGCGGGCGCGGTGGGCGAACGCAGGTCGATCATCGGCGCACCCGCCTGCCCGAGGCGGTTGTCGACGATCTCCAGTGCCGCGGGACCCAGGGCGGTGCGAAGGTTGCTGAAATAGCGTTCCAGCAGAAAGGCGTGTCCGCCATCGCGATAGGCCAGCGTGTCGGCATCGGCCCGCCAGCGATCCGACCACGCACTGCCAACCAGTTCGGCTGCCAGGGCCTGCGCCTGGTCGCCGAGTTCATGCGCATCGCGAGCGGCCATGCTGCGCGTACTGTAGGCCCGCCCGGTCTCCTCGGCGCGCTGGGTCGAGGCGGTGATCTGGGCGGCCTGGACACTGCGGTAGGCAGCCGCGGCGCCGCCGGGCGGGTGCATCGATTCGACCACCACGGCCACGACCTGCACGCCACTGCGCCGGTCGTCGAGCTGGGCCTGCAGCGCGTTGCGCAGACCGACCGCCACTTGTTCCCGCCGCGCACCGAGTACCTGGGGAAGCGTGCGGTCGGCGAAGAAACGCGCGAGCAGCCGGTCGGACAGCGCCCGCACCAGGGCATCCGGCGACACCAGGCCATACAGCGAGCGGCGTGCCGATTCGTCATCCAGGCCGATACGATAAAGCACCTGGATATCGACACTGACGGTCTCGAAGCTTTCCTTCCCGGCGCCGCGGCTGGCGATGAGGTAGGCGATATCGCTGCCCGGCTGTTCGTCCCACAGCCGATTGGCGCTGAGCGGGGGCGGTCCGTCGGCGGTCGAATGGTCGACGGGCGGCTGCACGCCACCTGGCTCCACGCCAACCGGTACCGCATGGATCACGCCGTATTCGACGCGGCGCACCTGGGCGAACGGCCAGGGCAGCAGCAGGTGCAGGCCGGGCCGGAGCACCGCGACCGGGGCACCGAACCGTTCGTACACGCCGCGTTGCGTCATCCCGATGCGGGTGACGCCGGTCAGTCCCCAGCTCAACATCAGCAATCCGAGCAGCACCGGCGGCAATGCGGCCCGCACGAAGCCGGCCGCCCAGCTTCGTGTGATGTCGATGCCAAGCTGCTCGCGCATCCGGCGGGCCATCTCAGCCGGACGAAGCGCCCGCGGTTGCAGCAGGGCGGCGAGCAGGCTGCCGATCGCCGCGTGCGCCGCTTCCGGCGGTGGTGGCGGCTGGAACCAGACGGCGACGGCCCGCAAGGCGAGCTCGCCCGCCACCAGCATCAGCAGGACACCGAGCAGCACAGTGGGCCAATGTCCGGCGGTGAAGCCGAAGCCGGTGGCGCTGGCGAGTGCCGCGAGCAGCAACAGGGTGAAGGCGGGGATTCGCAGCAGCGCGGCGAGCCGGGCGGCTTCGGGCAGGCGACCCGTCGGGTCGGCGGCGATCACACGCTCACAGACCAGCAGCAGGAAGGCCGGCAGCAGCATCAAACCGGCGAGGCCCGGCCAACCTGGGGCCGCGGCGGCGGAGTTGGGCGCGAGTGGGGGGAACCCGCGCAGCATCAGTGCGGCGGCGACCATCCCGGCCAGGATCAGGACGGCTTGCGGCCAGCCGGCGGCACGCGTCACCGGAGGCCTGCGGGCACGGTGCGGCTGCATGGTGCGCCGACGGCCCCAGGCGATGAGCAGGCAGGCCCCGGTTCCGGTGAGCGAGATCAGCAGGGCGGCGCCGACGAGCCCGGCCGCACCTTCATGCAGCAGCGCGTCAAGCGCCGGCGAGCGGCCGGGATAATGCCGTGTCGCGAAGGCGGCGGCCAACAGGAGCAACAACGCGGCGCTCTGCACCGCCGCCACCTGGAGCAAGCCGCGCATCGCGCCGCCGGCATTCGCGAAGGCGGACAGCGCGGCCAGATCGATTGCCGTCGCATCCGCATCGATGATCGTTCCGTCGGCTTGGTTGACTGTCATCAGGTCATTCTGGTTGAGCGAAAGGAAAGTGGCCCGAACGGAAACTGGCCGGAGGGCAGGATCGTGCCCTCCGGCCGGTCAGGACTGGTTAGAAACGCGAGACTTGATCGTTAACGCCACGATCGCTAAACGCCCGTTCATGATCGCGCCGATCGGCATGATCGTTGCCATGGTCGCCGTGATCCCGCTGACCGTGGAAGTCGAACATGTCCATCAGGTCGCCGATCGCCGGGCCGTTGACGGGCACGTACGGGTTCCGCTCATAGGAAATCGGGTTCGGCAGGTTGTCTCGGCCCGTGGGCGAGACCGTCCGAAGGCCCCAGTTCTTCTCGACGAACTTCAGGAAGGACACCTGGTCGGCATAGACGTGCGACAGGTGACCGCCCCTGGAATACTTCGAGACCATGATCGCCGGGATTCGCGTGCCGTCGCCGAAGAAGTCCAGCGGCTGGATGTAACCCGAGTCATAGTATCCGCCGCCCTCGTCGAAGGTGATGAGGATCGCGGTGTCGGCCCACAGCTTCGGATTGGCCTGGACTTCCTTGATGATATTGTTGCTGAACGCCTCGAACAGGGTGAGTTTGGAGGAGGCGGGGTGGCCGTCGAGCAGACCGTCCGGCTTGACGATCGAAACCGCCGGCAGCGTGCCGTCGGCGATGTTCGATTGCAGATCCGGAATGTCCTTGAGATGCTCGGTGCGCTGGGTGGCGTTCGTCATGATTTCCGTTTCATACTGGAACGGATTGCAGATGTTGCAGTAGATGCTGCCCAGATCGCTGTTCGGGTTTTTCACGTAGTTGTCCCAGCCGGCACCGTAGTAGCGCCACGAGATGTGCGCGGCGTTCAGCGTGTCGCCGATGGTGTGCACCGAGGACGGCGGGATGGTGAAGGTCGAGGTGTTGAGCGTGCCGTCACCCAGATAGCCCGGGTTGTAGTTGTTCAGCAGGTAGTAGGCGCCCGGCTGGCACTTCATCGCGGGATGGCTGGAGAGCGAGCGGAGATACGACGCCACCTGGCCGACACCCGGCTGCGAGAGGTCGGAACATTCGCTGTAGGACCCGCCCGAATAGCCGTCCTGAACCCACCAGTTGTTGGTGCCCGGCTGGACGTTCGGATTTTCGATCTCATTGGCCGGCGGGGTGGCCACGTGGCCCTGGCCGTCGGAATAGTAGATCGCCAGGCCGGTTCCGATCGCGATATGATTGGCGCCGGTGCCGCCTTCGATCGACTGATGGAAATTGTCGCTGATGGTATACTCGTCGGCGAGGCTCTTGAACGTCGGCGCGTCACCTTCCGCCATGTTGAAGAAGCCCATCGAGGCGGACCCTTCGCCAGTCGTCTGGTCGTTGAAACCGGAGGCCTGCGGCTTGCCGTTGCTGCCGGTGCCAGTGGTTACCTCGACCCAGGGAAAGAGGTCGTTGCGGCAGCCGGATGGGTTTTCCGGCGTCGCGGCGGACACCGAACAATCGGTCTGCTGGCGCATCTGGTAGAAACGATGCACCGGGCTGGCTGTGTAGGCGTCGTACGGCATTTCCGGGCCGGTCAACTGGTACGGGCCGGGGGGCAACGTCGTTGCGTTGGCGACGCGGTGATCGACGGAATCGGACGGCTGGCCGGTCGCACCGGTGGTCAGCAGCTTGACGTCGGCTGCCGGCAGGCCATCGTTGATCAGATTCTCGGTTGCGGCGGCGGCGGCAAGGGTCGCGAACGGCGGCGGGTTGGCATCGGAAGCCGCGCTCGGCGCTCCGTCGGTCATCGCCGGCGGCAGCGCCTTGTATGGTGTCTTCTTGGTTGGCGCCTCATTGAACGTTCCGGTATCGGTTGCCTGATACTGCAGCGCCAACTTGTAGTTCGGACCCGGCTTGCCGTCGGCCCCGACGATGCCTTCGGAGAGCAGGTTCTTGACCGTTTCGCCCGGCTTCGGCCGGTAGGTGGCGAAGACATGGTCGAAGGTGCGGTTCTCGCCGATGATTAGAATGATGTGTTTGATCGGCGTTGCCGTGCGCAGGCCAGCGGCCTCGTCTTGTTGCGCAAACGCAGGAAGGACCGGACCTGTGACGACGGACAGCATCGTAGCCGCGGCGACCGCTGTACGAAACGGTCTCCGGGTTGATACCCAGGATTTTTCTTTCAAGGTGATTCTCCAGTTCTAGGATACGTACCGTGCACGACCACGCAACGGCGCCACTGTCCCGCGGGCCATTTGTCCGCGGAACGGCGTAATCCTGCTTCGATTTACTTTCGCGGTCATTATCACTGCGGTTAACGTTTAATGAAACCACCACCTTCCATTCGGTCTGCCATGACACGCACTGTAATTCCATGAAATAAAAGCCGACTGTTTCGCGATCAATGGCAATTTGCGCAAGGTTGTCCATGGTTGTGAAACAACAGCTTCGGGTCCCGCGCCATTGGATATGCCACGTGAGAGTGCCGTACGGTGATTACGGAGGCATATGACAACGCCACCGTAATGATTGCCGCAAGGCAGATGCTTGTGCGGGTCCCGCATGGCCACAATCTGGATGCCAATGGGATCGGCGTCGCTCGCATACCGGTGCATTAATTCCGAGGCAGGCGATCGGCCAGTGACAGTTTAGGGACAAGGTGACGACTGGGGCGGCCTTATAGGTACAAGGACGCCCAATCCCCGTTCCGGTCATAGAGCCGGATGATCCAGATCGAGAAGGCGAGGCATGGCCCGAACGGAATCATCGCGGCGCCATCGATGCGGCCGCGCCGTACCGCCGCGGTCAGCGCAACGACGATGCCGCAGACCGCTGCAATCAGAATGACGTGCGGCAGTTGCATCCATCCCAGCCATGCTCCGGCCACCGCGAGCAGCTTGGCATCGCCCAGTCCCAATCCGTCGCGCCCGCGCAAGGACCTGTAGGCCCAGGCGAGCGCGCAAAACCCAAGATAGCCGGCCAGCGCGCCGATGGCATGATCTGTCGTGTCATCCGGCGCTTCGAGCCATGTGACAGCGAGACCGAGCAGCAGAAGTGGCAGCGTGAGCACGTCGGGGAGGCGAAAGTGTCGCCAATCGATCCATGCAAGCGCCAGAAGCGTCCAGCCCAGGCTGCAATCGATCCAAAGTCGAGCCGGATCCGCATCCATCGTCAAGGCCCAGAGCGCCACGACGATTGCCGCGAGTTCGACCGCGAGGTGCTGCCTTCCGATCGGCGCACGACAGGTCCGGCAGCGGCCACGCAATGCCATATAGCTAAGGAGCGGCACGAGATCGACCGGCGCCAGCGTTCGATGGCAGGTCTCGCAGTGCGATCGTGCCATGGCGACAGGACGTCCAGCCGGCAGGCGCGCGATCAGCACGCCGAGAAGGCTGCCGACAAACGGTGCCGCAAGCACCGGCAGGAACAAGGCGATCAAGCTGGCATTTCCTTCCCGGGTTGAATCCCGTACGCCGGGCCACGCGGCTGCAACATGTCTGTCACTTGCCATGGCGCCCTGTTTCGGACAATTCGCAAGTCCGATCATCCGACAGGCGAAGGTTACGTTCATGTGACGGGTATTGCTGTAGATACGATCGCGGAGGCCGGCGACGCCGCCGTCACGCGCGTTATCGACCTGCTGATCGCAGGTGGCAATTGCGACCAGAAAGCGATCGAGCGGGCGCGTCGCGTGACGGCCGAAACCGAGCAGAGGCTGGACACTGTGCTGATCCGTCTGGGCATCGTGGCGGAGCGCGCGCTGGCCGAGGCTTATGCGGCGTCGCTCGGTTTCGCGTTGGTCGCGGCGGACGGGTATCCTGCCGGCGAACCTTTGTTCCCCGAGCGGCTTTCGGCGAAGTTCCTGCGCAACGTTCGAGCCCTGCCACTGAGAATCGAGAAGGGCACGCTGGTCATTGCGGTTGCCGATCCGCTCGACCGATTCATTTCGGCATCTATCTCCGCCGCGACCGGCCTGCCGGTCAGCATCGAGATCGCGACACCGATCGAACTGGAAAGCGCGTTCGACCGCCTGTACCCGGAGGCGGGTAGCGACACCGCGGACGTGCGGGAGGATCCGGAAAGCGGCGCCGCCGACCCGCTGGACGAGGATGCCGAGCGCCTCAAGGATATGGCCAGCGAGGCTCCGGTCATCCGGTTGGTGAACCAGATCATCGCCCGCGCGGTGGAGAGCCAGGCGTCCGATATCCACATCGAACCGTTCGTGGACCATCTGCGCGTGCGCTATCGCCATGACGGTGTCCTGTCCGAAGCGGACTCACCGCCGGGGCGGCTGATGGCTGCGATCACCTCGCGCATCAAGATCATGGCCAGGCTGGATATAGCGGAGCGCCGCCTGCCGCAGGACGGACGCATCAAGATGGCGGTGCGCGGGCATGAGATCGATTTCCGTGTGTCCACCATTCCCTCGCTGTATGGCGAGACCGTCGTGCTGCGCGTGCTGGATCGCAGTGCGGTCGCCTTCGATTACGCCAGGCTCGGGTTGCCGCAGGGCGTGATCGCGCAGTTGAACGAGGCGCTGGACCTGCCGAACGGCATCGTGCTAGTCACCGGACCGACCGGCAGCGGCAAGACAACCACGCTGTATACCGGGTTGCTCGGGCTGAATTCGGCGGCGCGGAAGATCGTCACCGTGGAAGACCCGATCGAGTATCAGTTGCGCGGCGTCAATCAAATCCAGGTAAAGCCGCAGATCGGCCTGACTTTCGCGGGCCTGCTCCGCTCCATCCTGCGGCAGGACCCCGACGTGATCATGGTGGGCGAGATCCGCGATCTGGAGACCGCGCAGATTGCCGTGCAGGCCGCGCTGACCGGCCATCTGGTGCTATCGACGCTGCATACCAACTCGGCCTCCGCCACCATCACGCGGCTGCGCGACATGGGGGTGGAAGATTATCTGCTGACCGCGGTGCTGCGTGGCGTGCTGGCCCAGCGCCTGGTGCGCCGGCTGTGCGTGCAGTGCCGGCGCGAAGAGGAGGCGACGCCAGCGCTAAGCCGCCGATTCGATCTGGATCGGCGCTGCAACGGCATGCCGGTACGGCTGTGGCACGCAACGGGATGCCCGCACTGCCGCGGCACCGGCTATCACGGCCGTCTGGCGATCGCGGAATTCCTGCGCCCGAACGCCGAGGTGGAAAAGGCGATCTTCGCCGGGGCCGGTCACACGCAAATCGAACGCCTCGCGGTCGAGGCGGGAATGGTCACGTTGTTCGATGCCGGCCTGGACGCTGTGCTCGCCGGTGCGACCTCGCTGGAAGAACTGACCCGCAGCATCCGTTCGGAGGCGTAATGCCCGCGTTCCGCTACAGCGCGATCAGTGCGGCGGGCGAACTGGTTCGCGGCACGACGGATGCGGCGGACGAAGCCGCGGTCCTGCTGCAACTGCGGCGACAGGGACACGTGCCGGCCCGCGTGGAACCGGCCGGCGGCCGATCGTCCGTCCGCGATCTGCTCAGCATGGAATTCGGCCGCCGCGGGCTTGGCCGGCAGGAGGTGACGAACCTCACGCGGGAACTCGCGATCATGCTGGAAGCGGGGCAGGACATGGATCGCGCGCTGCGTTTTCTGGTGGAAACGGCGCCCAGTGCGCGGGTCGGACGGGTCGTCGACGAAATCAGACAGGCGATCCGTGACGGCAGTTCGCTCGCTGCGGCACTGACGCGGCATTCGCAGAGTTTCTCGCGCCTGTATATCGGCCTGGTTCGGGCCGGCGAGGCCGGCGGCACGCTGGCGGCGACACTTGAACGGCTCGCCAACCTGCTGGAACGCGAACGCGGTCTGGCCGCCACGGTGCAATCCGCGATGATCTATCCGACGATCTTGGTGGTCGCGGCGATCGGTTCGATCACCCTGCTGCTGACCGAGGTGTTGCCGCAATTCGTGCCGCTGTTCGAGGAGAATGGCGTGTCGTTGCCGCGTCCGACGC
>DATAZJ010000052.1:0-3369 GCA_036272115.1 Rhodopila sp.
ACCCCACCAAGGGCGGACCGCCCTTGGAACCCCGGTCTAGGGTGGGTGGCTAGGAGGGGGCGACTCAGTTCATTGCAACCGACACAGTGGCCCCCTCCTAGCCACCCACCCTAAATGAATGGGATCAAAGGGCCGCCGGCCCTTTGCGGGTTCGGGCAGAGCCCGCCCTTCCTACCTCAGCCCTTTGAAAAACGCGCGTATCTCCGTGGCGAGGGCTTCCGGCTGTTCCATCGCGGCGAAGTGGCCGCCTTTGGGCATCGGGGTCCAGCGCTGGATATTGGTATATGTCTGCTGTGCGATCGAACGGGGCGGCCGGATGATTTCCTTCGGAAAGGCGCAGTAGCCCATCGGCACATCGACCGTCCCGCCGGCGGGAATCGGCCACGGACCGTGCATCCGAGCATAGTATGGCCAGAACGACGACCCGATCGCGCCAGTGAACCAGTAGAGTGACACGTTCGCCAGCAGGTGATCGCGGCTGATGACGGATTCGGGATCGCCGTCGCAATCGGTCCAGGTGCGGAACTTCTCCGCGATCCAGGCGGCAAGCCCGGCCGGCGAATCCGTCAGCCCATAGGCCAGGGTTTGCGGCTTGGTGCCCTGGATCCACTGGTAGCCGGTTTCCTCCTTCAGCCACGCCGCGAGTTCCGCGAAATACCGCCGCTCCTCCTCCGTCGGGTTGGCCGGTGGCGCTCGGTCGCGCGGGATGGTCAGCAGGTTGATATGGATGCCGATCAGGTTTTCGGCGTGCGAATGCCCCAGCCGCGACGCGGTGAACGCTCCATAATCGCCACCCTGCGCCGCATAGCGCGTATAGCCGAGAACGTCGGTCATCAGTGAGGCGAAGCAGGCGGCGATAGCCTCGATGTTGAAACGTTTCTGGTTCGGTTTGAACGACAAGCCGTATCCCGGTAACGACGGCGCGACGACGGTGAACGCGTCGGCCGGATCGCCACCGAAACGGGCAGGATCGGTCAGGCGGGGGATGATGTCGACGAACTCGAACACCGACCCCGGCCAGCCATGCATCAGCAGCAATGGCGTGGGCGACGGGCCGACACCCGGCACGTGCAGGTAGTGCAGATCGACATCCGGCATTGCCACCTTGAATTGGGGAAACGCGTTCAGCGCGGCCTCCTGGGCGCGCCAGTCGAATTGATCTTTCCAATACGGCACCAGGGTTTTCATGTAGCCGAGGTCGGTGCCGTACGCCCAGGGCGCGTCGGGCGCCTGGTCGGGAAAACGGGTCAGGGCGAGACGCGCCCGAAGGTCGGCGATGGCCTCATCCGGGACAGAGAGGGTAAACGGGATCGGGGCCATGCCTGACCTCCCTATCTAAGCCAGTTTGGTGCTTTGCCAGGTGACCATCTGCCATTCGCCGCTTTTGTTGGCGTAGACGTCGGTGAACCGAACCCGGAACGAATTGGGATTGCCGCCGGAATTCACGCTGATGGCGGCGATGCCGGTCAGCACCACCGCGTCCCCCAGATCCTGCGCGACCACGTCCGACGGCTCGACCGAGGTATAGACGGTGGCGCCGGATTCCATGGCGCCGATCAGGGTCTGCTTGGTGTCCATCCGAGCGGAGGAATGCGTGTAGATAAGGTCGTTGGAGAGGATCTTGGTGAGCGTCGCGACATCCTTCCTCGCCATCGCGGTCATCCGCTGATGGTCGAGATCGATGATTTTCTGCGCGTTTCCGGCCATTTTTGGGGCATCCTTCCTGGGGGTTTCCGTATCTCGGAAAGTCTAGCCGAGAGGACGAAGCGCTGTCGAACCGGGGACGCATACCAGGACTTCCGAAATGCCCGATCCGATGCCTCCGCGCTGACGCCATCGGGCATTGTCCGAGAAACCGCCGCCTGTATCATGATCCGTTCAGCGAGGGCGTGTGAGACCTTCGCCGGAGGACATTCCATGACCAAACCAATCGCCCCGCCCAGCATCCGCGGCAAACAGCGTGCCGCCCTGATCATGCTGGTGGTCGCCGGGACGCTGAACTATCTCGACCGCTCGACGCTTTCGATCGCCAACCCGCTGATCCGGCAGGAACTCGGGCTGTCGATCGCCGATATGGGGCTGCTGCTGTCGGCGTTCCTGTGGGCCTATGCGTTCGCGCAGTTGCCCGGCGGCGCGCTTGTTGACCGTGTTGGTCCGCACCGGCTGCTGGCGGGCGGCCTTGGGTTGTGGTCGATCGCCCAGGCGGTGGCGGGATTCGTAACGTCGTTTTGGCAGTTTTCCATTGCCCGTGTGTTCCTGGGGCTTGGCGAGGCGCCAATGTTCTCCTCCGCCGTTCGCGTGGTGCGCGACTGGTACAACGTGCGCGACCGCGGATTGCCAACCGGCATATGGAATTGCACGTCGTCGCTGGGGCCGGCTATCGCGCCGCCGATCCTGACCGTGCTGATGATCAGCTTCGGCTGGCGCTGGATGTTCGGCATCATGGGCGTGGTCGGCATTGTCGTCGCCGCGACGTGGTATCTGTTGTATCGCGACCCGGCCGAGGCGCATTTCACTGAGGAAGAACGGCATTATCTGACCGACGGTGAGGAGCACCGGACCTATGCCCCGGTCCGGCTGGCCGAGTGGCTGGGCTTGTTCCGGTTCCGCACCACCTGGGGCCTGGTGCTGGGATTTTTCGGCGTAGTCTATATGGGCTGGCTGTACCTGGCCTGGCTGCCGGGCTATCTGGAGATCCAGCGGCACATGTCGATCCCGAAAACCGGTATCGTCGCGGCGATTCCCTTTGCATTCGGCGTCGTCGGCAGCATCAGCGGCGGCTGGATCGCCGATTGGCTCATGCGGCGGGGGTTTTCGCCGGTCAACAGCCGCAAGGTGCCGGTGATCGTCGGATTGCTGGGCATGGTGATCTTCACGGTGGTCGCGGCTGAAACACCCAGCGACACGCTGGCGGTTGCGGCAATCTCGGCGGCGCTGATGTTCGGCGCATCGGCCAGCGGCATGTCCTGGGCGCTGGCCTCGGTCGCGGCGCCGGCGAACTGCACCGCCTCGCTGGGCGCGATCCAGAATTTCGGCGGCTACCTGGGCGGCGCGCTGGCCCCCACGGTGACCGGATTCATCGTTCAGGCAACCGGCAGTTTCGTGCCGGCGCTGCTGGTCAGTGCCTCGATCGGCCTGGTGTCGGCGCTGATGTACCTAGTGGTGATCCGCGGCGAGCCAATCACCACGGCCGAACTGGATGCGGTCGCCGGCATAAACACAATCCACCCGGCCTGATCCCGGCTTCCGAAACCTGCCGGCGATGTCAGTTGACCAGGATGCCCTCATCATCGGGCCTGATCAGTTGGCGCCGTCTGGGAATCGCGCGCCCACTGACCGTCAGGATGGCGACATCCACCGGAATCGGGC
>DATAZJ010000053.1:0-6724 GCA_036272115.1 Rhodopila sp.
CGGCAATTATCTCGCGGATGCCAGCGACATGCTGACGCCGGGCGACCTGATCATGGTCACCGCGGCCGACGGGGCGCGAATTATTTGTGTGACGCTGGCCGACGTCGAGACCGTGGTTACGGCACCGTTGTCGTAGAGCGAGGCCGGGCTGGCTCTACGAATAGAGGTCTGCTCGCGCGATCGACGCGTTCGGCCTTAGGCGATCACCGTCGGCGTTGCCCGTTTCAGGATATCGGTTGCGTGACGGTGCTGTCCGGCCTCGGTGATGACGAATCCGCCGTTGGCGCCGTGGCGGCACAGACCCATGGCGGCGAGGCGACGTTGGCACGGATCATCCATCAGGCCTGACGGCCGGCCGGCCGGCCCGCACAGATACAGCCGGTGCAGCGCCGCCCGGCAGCATGTTTCTAGATAAGGCTGATCCCACACGGCGGCAAAATTCGCCAAACGCGTGGCAAAAGCAAGCGCGGTGGTGATCGCGGCCAAACGCGATGGACGATCGCGCCCGATGACACCTCTCGCAACGGACTGTGTATATGTTTCTGGACCCTGCACTCGCGGCGGGCGCGCTTGGTGTTGTCACCGGTGCCGCCAGCGCCACTGCCTTTTGGATGGTCGGCGCAGGCCGCAACTATTGGCGGTTTGTCGCCTGCTATCTGCTGTTTATTCTTGCCGGCGGCGGCGGAATGGGAATCGCCGGCGGCACCCTGGCGCGGCTGAGCGGTTGCCCGCGATGGGCGGATGTCGTCTCCGGCGTGTTGGGTGCCTCGGCGGTGATCGGCTTTGACACCATGATCCAGAGACTGTTGCGGAAGCCATGACCGCGGTTTCGATACGGGTCCGTTGCCGCCGGCCGGCCGCAATTCCCGCCGCCGGGTCCGGCGTGACCGCCGCCATGGCAATATTTGTGTTTTCGCGTGATTCACGCCTCCCGGCCCATGGCCACGGGAGATCACGCAGTATTCGTCGCTCGAAGGACTGTTGACTTGGACCTGTTGGCTTTTCTCACCGAACACTCGACGGCGATTTGGGGTGCGGTGTCGGGCGTGGCAGGTGGCATCGGCATGTTCCTGGTCAGCTTCTGGAAGGTCAGCGCCTCGTTCGAGCGGGCTCGCTTGAAGATGGCCTCGGATGCGGCGGCGGCCGAAACGGCGGAGCGCGCTGCGTTCAGGGCATCGCTGATGGGCGAATTGTCCGGCCTGCGGGCGCAGATCAAGGAATGCGAGACCGATAAGAACGCATTGCGGGAACGACTCAATAATGCCGAGGCCGAGATCCTCGTTCTGAAGGCGTCGAACGAGATCATGGAAAAATGGGTCGCGTTTTTTCGTGACGGCATCGCGCCGCAGGCGTCGACGCTGGTTTCGGCGACCAGGCGACCAATTGCCGTCTGATACCAACCGGCGTTGATGCAGACTCTTCGGTTGACCCCGTCCGTCATGCCGACGCAGGTCGGCATCCAGGCCTTTTACGAGCGGAAACAAAGGCATGGATGGCGGGCCTGCGCTCGCCATGACGGATGTACGGCGGTGCCGATGGGTCAACAACAAGGGCGATTGGTATGATCGCATTTAAATTGCCGGGAAAGGGTCCGATGATGCCGACAATGGAGCCCCGTCAGGTCGTGGCCGCGAACCGGCTGATCGAGCGGCTGATGAGAACCGTCCTCGATCTGGCGCCGGGGGCCGCTCGGGTTCGCCTGACGCGGCTTCGCGACGGCGCTGGGTGGCCCGCTTACGATGTCACCCACAGTGTCGCGGCCCGTGGCCGATGGATCGGTGCGATCCGCCGGAACCAGCCGTTGTCGGATTGGCGCGACTTTCTGCCCGCCCTGCTGGCCGGGCAATGCGCGCTGCACCGGATCGGCGAACTTCGTTCGGCGGCGCCGGCGTTCGGTTTTCCCTCGGCGCGTTCATCCCGCGTCCTGGTCTGTCCGGTCACCAGCGGGGGCGGATCGCTTATGGGCGCCATTTTCATTGTGTGGGACGGCGATGCGTGGGACGGCGATGAGTGGGACGGCGATGCTGGGCCGCCGGAACGCGCGGCTCCGCGCCGGCTGATGCTGGCGGCCAAGCGGCTGGCCACACAGATCGAAGCTGTTCTGGACCTGTGCGACGCGTTGGCGCGGCCGGACGCGGATGAGCGGATCCGGCAGGTGGCCTGACCGGCCCGGCGCGTTGTTTCACTCTTTCGGCTGGTGGCGGTTGCGGGCATAAGCCCGGCCCCATGCTCTCCCTGCTGTCATCCGCGGCACTGCCGCTGCTGCGCCGACTCGATCCGGAAACGGCGCACACAATCGCATTGCGCGCTCTGGCGCTGGGTCTGGCGCCACGGGCGGCGCGCGATGACCCTGCTGCCCTGGCGGTCACCGCGTTCGGTCGGACTTTCAGCAACCCGATCGGGCTGGCGGCGGGCTTCGACAAGAACGCCGCCGCCGGTCCCGCGCTGTTGCGGCTGGGGTTCGGGTTCGTGGAGACCGGGTCGGTCACGCCGCGTCCGCAAATCGGCAATCCCCGGCCGCGCCTGTTCCGGCTGACCGAGGACCGCGGCGTCATCAACCGGCTGGGCTTCAACAACCTTGGCCTGGCGGTCTACGTCCGCAATTTGGCGCGTCTCGCCGACCGGTCCATTCCGCTGGGTGCCAATGTGGGGATCAACAAGGAAGGCGCCGATCCGGTCCGCGACTATCCGGCGTTGATCGAGGCGGTGCGCGGGCTGGTCGATTATGCGGTGATCAACGTTTCATCCCCCAACACGCCCGGGCTGCGCGACCTGCAGGCCGAGACACAGCTTCGGTCGATCCTTCAGGCGGTGGCGACGGTGGCGGGACGGCTGCCCATCCTGGTGAAGATCGCCCCCGATCTGTCGCCGGAGGGCCTCGCGTCGGTTGTCGAAACCTGCGTGGAGGCGGGCGTCCAGGGGCTGATCGTCGGCAATACCACGATTTCCCGCCCCGCCGGCCTGAAATCCCCGCATGCGCGGGAAGCCGGCGGGCTGTCCGGACTGCCGTTGCAGAAACTCGCCACCGCCATGCTGGCGCGGACGTTCGTGCTGGCTCGCGGCCGGCTGGTGCTGATTGGCGCCGGGGGGGTGTTCACCGGCCGCGACGCGCTGACGAAAATCCAGGCTGGTGCCTCACTGGTGCAGCTTTACAGCGGCCTCGCCTTCCATGGGCCGGCGCTGATCCCGCGGCTGAAGACGGAACTGCTGGTGGCGTTGCGTGACGCGGGGTTCGCGACGGTGCAGGATGCGGTGGGCACGCGGGCCCATGAACTGACGGAACACGCCTGATGGAACATTTGTCCGGGTTCGCCCCGCTGGCCGAACGCTACAGTGGCTTCGTGCTCGATCTCTGGGGGGTAATCCACGACGGGGTCAACGCCTTCCCGCATGCCGTGGAGACGCTGACGCGGCTGCGGGCGGCGGGGAAGCGGACGCTGCTGCTGTCCAACGTGCCGCGGCCGAACGACGCGGTGCAGACGATGATGCGCCGGATGGGGATCGAGGATTCGCTGTACACCGGCATCCTGACCAGTGGTGAGGCGGTGCGGCGGGCGCTGCTGACGCCTCCGGATCTGTGGTGGACGGAGCTGGGTACCCGGGTGTTCCACCTTGGGCCGGAGCGCGACCGGCCGGTGCTGGAGGGGCTGCGTTTCGCGGTGACGGACACCCCGGCGGAGGCCGACTTCGTGCTGAATACCGGTCCCGACGATCATCGAAACCCGAGCGACATGGCGGAATTCGAGGCTGTGCTGGTGGAATGTGCGCGGCATCGGCTGAAGATGATCTGCGGCAATCCCGACCTGGAGGTCATACGCGGCGGTGTGCGGGTGTTGTGCGCGGGTGCGCTGGCGGCGCGCTACCGGACGCTGGGCGGCGATGTCCGGTCGCTCGGCAAGCCCGATCCGGCGATCTACCAGCCGGTGCTGGAGCAGCTTGGCCTGCCGCCGGGAGAGGTTCTGGCGGTGGGGGATTCGCTGCGCACCGATATCGCCGGGGCGGTGGGCGTGGACCTGGCCGCGTGCTGGGTGCTGGATGGAATCCACAGTGCCGAGTTGAGGACGTCCGAGGGGACTTTCGATACGGCCCGAGCGGAGGCGGCCGCGCGGGAGGCTGGTGTGCTGCCGGTGGCGACGGTTCCGCGTTTCGCCTGGTAGTCAGCCGTTCACCAATCCGGGTTCCAGGCTGGGTGCGATGGCGCGAAGCTGTGTCAGAAGGCCCTGCAACTCACGGATGGTGAACGGTTTTCTCAGCAGCCCGCTGAGTTGTTCCGCCGCGATGTCGGTTTCGGACAGTTCGGCGTAGCCGGTGACCAGTGCGATGGGTGCCTTCATGCCGCGTTCCCGCAGCGCTCGGGCCAGTTGCAGGCCGTTCATCCCCGGCATCGCGTAATCCAGCAGGATGAGGTTCGGCTGCGGTGACAGGCTGTCCACCAGCGCCAGCGCCTGTTCGCCCCCGGCCGCCTGCACGACCTGACAGCCGAGATCGTGCGCCATCTCGACGGTCACCTGGCGAACGGCGGAGTCGTCATCGACCACAAGGATCAGCTCGTTCGGCGTGCCCGATTCCGGCAGTGGCGACCGGCCTTCGGTTTCCACCGCGTCGCCGGCTTCGACCGCGGCGCGCGGCAGGGACAGGGTGACGCGGGTTCCCTCGTTCAGCGTGCTGTCGATCATCACGTTGCCACCGGACTGGCGGGCCATGCCGTAGACCTGGCTGAGACCCAGGCCCGAACCGGCACTGGGACCCTTGGTGGTGAAAAAGGGATCGAAGGCCCGGGCCTTCACCTCGGCGGTCATGCCGGTTCCGGTGTCGGAAATGCTGACCTGCACATACTCGCCGGGGGACAGATCGTCGTGCTCTCCGGCGTTGGAACCGACGGCCAGGTTCACGGTGCGAATGGTCAGGTGGCCGCCTTCGGGCATGGCGTCACGCGCGTTCAGGCAAAGGTTCAGGATGGCCGCCTCCACCTGGCTGGCATCGACCATCGCCGGCCAGAGGTCGTCGGCGAGTTCGGATACCACCTGAACGCGCCGTCCCAGGGTGCTTGCGGCCAGGGTGATCAGTTCGCGCAGCAGGGCATTGACGTCGGTGGCGCGCGCGGAGAGCGGCTGGCGGCGCGAGAAGGCGAGCAGGCGGGAGGTAAGCTGACCGCCGCGGGTCACCGCCCCGGTGGCGCGCTCGATCAGGCGTAGCAGCCGGTCGCTATCGGCAACGGACCAGTCGTCGCCGGCCTGCGACACGCGGCGTTCCATCAGTTCAAGATTGCCCAGGACGGTCGCCAGCATGTTGTTGAAATCATGCGCGATCCCGCCGGCGAGCTGGCCCACCGCCTGGAGTTTCCTGGCCTGATGCAGGGCCACTTCGGTTTTCTCGCGCCCGGCGATCTCGACCTGGAGGCGATTGTTGCTCTCCGACAGTTCGCGGGTGCGTTCGGCCACCTGGGCTTCCAGGAAACTGGCCTGCATGCGGCGCTCCATCTCGCGGGCTTGCAAGCCGGCCGCCATCGCATTGAATGATCCCGCCAGGGCGGCGAATTCCGAACCGGCATCGGTCAGTCGGGCGCGCGCGCCGAGATCGCCTTCACGCCATTTGCGGGCGGCCTGCAGCAGGGCCTCGGTGGGCTGATAGATAAAGCGGCGGCCGGCGAACCAGGTGAGGACCACGGCGACGAAGGCCGCGCCGCCGATGAGCAGAAGGTCCTGGAATGTCGCGTGGTCGATTCCCGCCGTCAGTTCGGGCATTACCAGGGCATCGACGACGGTCAGCCCGGCAGGAGCCGCAACATCCGGCACGTAGGCGGCGATGACTGTGTGCCGATTGGGATCGGTGAGGGTCTCGACGCCCTGGACGGGCTGGTCGATCAACGGGCGCAACCAGCCCGGCAGCGGGTGGCCGGCCCAGCCGGCGGCATCGGGGACACGGCCGATCACGTTGCCATCGTGATCGGCGATGATCAGGGCCGCGTGGGACAGGGCGGGCGCGTGATCGACCTTCGCCGATTCGAGATGCTTCTCCAGCCAGGCGGTATCGAGGGCGACCACCAGTACCCTGGACTGGTTGCCCGAGCCGATGTCGCGCACGTGGACGGCGATGGGCAGAAACCTGGATTTGCCATCCGGATCCGATACCAATCGTCCCACGGTCAGGTCTTTGGTGGCCAGCAAATTGTCCAGCCAAGCGTGGTGGACGCCGGCCTCGCTGGCCGGCATGCCGTCCGAGGCGCAAAGGAGCGAACCGTCGGAAGGCGAGTACACGGCCAGGAAGCGATAGCGCGGCAGGCTTTGGCGCAGTGAGGCGAGGCGGCCGGCGCAAAGTTCCCCCGATGTCCGCACGGACGGGAATTCCCCAGCGAGCGTGCCCAACTGCTGGACACCGTCAATGATGCTGGTGATGTCGGCGTTGGCGAGTTCGGCCTGGCGCAACACCAGGGCGCTGAGCTGCCGGTGCCGTTCCGCATACAAATTGACCTGGGAGTAGATCTGCGCGGTCAGGATCGGCAGCAGGCATCCGAGGATGAGCAGGACCAGGCGCGTCGATAGCTTCATGGCCGAAGGCTCCGCTCCGCTGCTTGTGCGCGGAGGCACATTCCTTGTGTGGGTACGATGGCCGCTGGCTCCATGTCACGCGATCTTGGCTCTTATAGGGTGACTACCCGAAAATTACCACAAGGCGGACTTGGTGCGGGGCGACGCCGGATTGGGACCGGAAAAAGTTCTGAGGA
>DATAZJ010000054.1:0-2284 GCA_036272115.1 Rhodopila sp.
CGATCCAGCCGAACCACGACCAGGCAAAGGCTTGGTTATTGGCCGCCGATGTGGCAGCAAACCGCGCATCATCCAGCCGGCGACGACCAGACTCCTCATTCATGCAGCAAGCTCAATCCGGGATGGTGCCTCCGGAGAACAAGGCCGCCAACCCGGTGCTGTCCGCCGTCAGCGTGCTTGTGCTGCTGTCGGTCCTGGGCGTCGTGCTGTTCGTCGCCCTCCGTTCGCCCCTGAAGGACGACATCGCCTGGCTGCTCTACGTCGCACGCCGGTGGATGGCGGGAAAAGTGCTCTACACCGACCTGATCGAGGTCAATCCACCGCTGATCATCTGGATCTCCGCCATCCCGATCGCCCTGGCGGATTGGCTGCGAGTCGACGCCCAGTTCGTCGCCATACCGTTCTTCATCGCCGCGATCCTGACGTGCAATTGGTGGACCACCACGCTGTTGCGCCCGTACGGCGGCCTGTTCGCCAACCGCCTGCCGGTATTCACCCTGATCGCCACGGTATTCCTCGTCGTTCCCGCCGGCGACCTGGGACAGCGGGAGCATCTGCTGGTCGCCGCGACGCTGCCCTATCTGGTGCTGTTTGCCCGGCGCCTTGACGGCCATCGCCTGTCGATCGCGACCACCCTGGCCGCGGGAATCCTGGCCGGCTTGGGATGTGCGCTGAAGCCGCGCTACGGCGCCGCCTTCGCCGTGCTGGAATGCGTCGCCCTGGCCAACGGCCTGCGCCCCTGGCGGCTGCTGCCGATCGCCGCCGTCACCACCATGATCGGCTACGCCGCCCTGGTCGCCGTGGTCTGCCCGGCCTACCTGCGGCAGGCCATCCCCATGGCCCTGGCCCTCTACGGCGCCACCGACGTCACCCTCCCGCACCTGCTGTCCGACTGCGCAGCGCTGATCGCCGAGACAACCGTCGCATGCGTCCTGCTGTGGCTACGGCGACGCGACATGGCGGAATACAAGCTGATGCTGACGCTGATGCTGTTCGCGGCAACCAGCACCGTCGTCTGCCTCGTCACCGGCAAGGACTGGTTCTACCATCGCCTCCCCGCCACCATCGTCACCTTCCTGGCGCTGATCCTGTGGGCCGTCTCCGAGGCGATCCGTCAACGCCGAACCATCCGCCTGCCGCTCCTGGTCGCCACCGCCGCCATCGCCGTGTTCTGCGTCCGCTCCGTCCAGCGCATGGACCCCGCGGTGCAGGAGGCCCTCACGCCCAGGCACACCATCGATGCCCGTCTGGAGCGCCTGATCCGGCTCGAACACGCCCACACCTATGTCGCATTCTCCGAATGGCTCGCGCTGGGCTTTCCGGTGGTCAACGAAACCGGCGTCAGGTGGGCATCGCGGTTCGATTCGATGTGGGCCCTGAAAGGCGAGGTCTGGCGCGCCGGCTTCGATCCCACGGCCACCAGAGACTGGCCGATCGCCCGATGGATCGCCAACGACTTCATCGCCGGCTGCCCGGACATCGCCGTCGTCGACACGCGGGAGACCATAAATTACATCAAAGTATTGAGCAGATCCGACCCGGCCTTTACCCGCCTCTGGTCACACTACCACCCAATAACCGCATTCGGCGGCCTGATCGTCTATCACCGCGACAAGCACGCCTGCCGCAAAGTCACCATCGCCACCGCCAGCCCGGGCATCAAGCATCTGCGCTAACCGCTCTCACCGCGCGGGCAGGCACTCCATCGTCAACATCCCCGCCCGCCAACATCCCGCCGGCTCAAGCCGCCAGCGGTTGAACCCGAGCCTCGATCTCCGCACCGAACTGCGCCTGCGCCATCGACAGATCGTAAGCCGTCTGCAGCCCCAGCCAGAATTGCGGGCTCGTCCGAAAGCAGCGCGCCAGCCGCAGCGCCAGGTCGGAGGTCATCGGTCCCTGGTCCTCGATCACCGGCGCGATCTGACTCGGCGGCACACCCAACGCCTGGGCAAGCCCCGTCGCGTCGAGCTGCATCGGCTCCATGTATTCTTCGCGCAACACCCGTCCGGGGTGCATCCTGCGACCCATGCGTGCCATTGGAAACCTGTTTGGTTCACTATGGTTCGGACCATGACGGGGAGTCATGGCAGCAAAATGGCAAACATTGCCTTATTGTCAGTTAACCGAAATTTTCTGTTGCAATACACCCCAAGGGCACCCGGCCGGGAAACGCCGAGGCATCAGGCCAGGGCCGCCGATCAGGCCGGGGTTCCCGACACAATCGCCGCGCCAGCGTCCAATTCCGCAGCCCGCCGCCGCAGCAAGTACCGCTGCCGCCCCTCCA
>DATAZJ010000055.1:0-10736 GCA_036272115.1 Rhodopila sp.
CATCGATCACCGAACAATGGGCCGTGATCGCAGTGCAGGGGCCAAAATCCGCCGAACACCTGGCACCGTTCATTCCTGACATCGATCTTGCCGCCATGCCGCATATGAGCGTGCGTGAAGGCCACATCGGCGACATCCCGATCCGCTTGTTCCGCGTCAGCTTCACCGGGGAGGCCGGCTTCGAGATCAACCTGCCGCCGGACCAGGCGCAACGGGTTTGGGATACGTTGCGGCAACACGGCGTGACCCCATACGGCACCGACACGATGCATCTGCTGCGTGCCGAGAAGGGCTTCATCATCATTGGCCAGGAAACGGATGGGACGGTCACGCCGGACGATATGGGCCTCGGCTGGACGATCGGCGGCGGGGATTTTGTCGGCAAGCGGTCCTTGTCGCTTCCGGACCTGAAGCGGCCGGATCGCCGCCAGCTTGTTGGTTTGCTGCCGGACGATCCCTCGGTGATGCCGGAGGAAGGTGCCGCCGTGACGGACGGCGCCGAGACGATCGGGCACGTCACGTCATCCTACCACAGCCCCACGCTGGGACGCGCTTTCGCGCTCGCGCTGGTCGCGGGCGGGCGATCGCGGATCGGCGGGCGGCTGCATGTGCCGATGCCAAGCGGCGCCATCGGCGTGACAATCGGTGAACCCGTCTTCCTCGACAAAGCCGGCGACCGCCTGTGCGCGCAGCCGAAGCCGCGGGTCGCCAGCGAATCCTTGCTGGCCGCCGAGGACCAGCCCGCACCGGTGTCCCGCCCCTGCGCCACCGTCCAACTGACTGCCCTCGCGCCCACCACACGCCTGGCGATCCGCGCCGGGTCCGCCGCCGGCACAGCGATCGGCCTGTCACTGGGCGTGCTGTTGCCCACCGTGCCCTGCCGCTCCGTCATCACCCGCGACCGGGCGGCCTTATGGCTTGGTCCCGACGAGTGGTTGATCGTTGCCCCTGAAGGTGCGTCCGAACTCGCGGCGCAAGCGACAACAGCGGCCGCCAGTCACCCGGCGAGTATCGTCGATGTGTCCCATCGGTCGCGGACGTTGGAGATCACCGGCCCGCATGCTGCCTGGTGCCTGAACGCATTCTGCGCCCTCGACCTGGATATGTCGGCGTTTCCGGTGGGAATGTGTACCCGCACCCGGCTGGGTCAGGCGGAGGTCGTGCTCTGGAGGATCGCGCCGGAGGTTTTCCACCTGGATATCGTCAGATCCTTCGTGCCCTACGCCTGGGCATGCCTGGAGGAGGCTCGGCTGGAATTGACCGATCCCGAGCCTGTGATGAGACCATGAAATAAAAGCTGTCTTTTTTTGCCGGATGATGTATGACGGATGAACGGCTGAACTTTTCAGCCGGGGCAAGATCCCTATTTCGCGCTTCTTTGCGTCATCATTGACCCATCGCGGCGCGCTGTTCTCTCCCCAATTGAAAAGTAAGATATCCCGCATGTGCGCGGGATTTGGCCAGTTGCGGAGACTTCACGTGGCTTCAGGTACTGTAAAGTGGTTCAACCCCCAGAAGGGTTTCGGTTTCATTCAGCCGTCCGATGGCTCCAAGGACGTTTTCGTCCACATTTCGGCCGTTGAACGCGCTGGGCTCAAGACCCTCAACGAAGGTCAGACGATCAGCTTCGAGCTGGAGCGTGGACAGCAGGGTAAGACCTCCGCCGTCAATCTTCAGGCGAGCTGACATGGCGGGCGGCGCGTCACGCGCCGCCCTTAAGTGTTTCGAGAGGGGATGCCATTGACCGAATATAAGTTCGCGGTCGGCGACAAAGTTTCGCTGATGACG
The DNA here is from genome assembly GCA_036272115.1 of Rhodopila sp. Classification (GTDB taxonomy): domain Bacteria; phylum Pseudomonadota; class Alphaproteobacteria; order Acetobacterales; family Acetobacteraceae; genus Rhodopila. Next base: position 1,789 of record DATAZJ010000055.1, read on the forward strand.
AACAGTTCGAATGTCAACGTCCGCCCTGGGATCTACACAATCGTCCGACGAATGCCGGTAACCCAGATCGGGTGCCAGTACCGGGCAAAGAGCGCGCTGGACAGCCACGAACGCGTGGTGGATGAAGCGCACCTTCGACGGGCTTGAACGTCCGATAAGCGCAGTTTGCGCACGTATAGCGCAACGAAACCGCGCACTTCCGACATTTCCTGTTCGCATCCAGATGGTCTAGCCTTCCTCACGACGCCAACGACGAAGCGAGGAAACGATGGACTTCCATGGCAAGGTCGCCCTGATCACCGGGGCTGGCAACGGAATCGGCCGAGCCGCTGCGCTGGGTTTCTCCAGTCGTGGGGCCAAGGTGGTCATCGTGGACCGCGACCAGGCGGCGGGTGAGGCCACCGCGGGCATCCTCCGCCAGCAGGGCGGCGAAGCCCATTTCGTTCCCGCCGATGTCACCCAATCCACCGACGTCCAGAATTACGTAAAGCTGGCGCTGGAGAAGTACGGTTCCATCGACTGCTTCTACAACAACGCCGGCATCGAGGGCAGTGTCGCCCCCACCCACGAATATGATGAGGACATGTTCGACCGCGTCATGGCGATCAACGTCAAAGGCGTGTTCCTCGGTCTGCGCCACGTCCTGCCGGTCATGCTCAAGCAGGGCAGCGGGTCGGTGGTGAACACCGCCTCGGTTGCCGGTCTGGTCGCGTCACCCGGCATGCCTGCCTATGTCGCCTCCAAGCACGCTGTCATCGGCCTGACCAAGACCGCGGCAGGTGAGGTCGCGAGGTCCGGGGTTCGCGTCAATTGCGTTTGTCCAGGGCCTATCGACACCCGCATGATCCACTCGCTGGAATCGATGCTTAACCCCGACGATCCCAACAGCGTCGGCAGCCGCTACCAGGCCAACATCCCCATCGGTCGTTATGGCACCGCCGAGGAAGTCGCGAATCTGGTGATCTTCCTGTCCTCCGATCTCGCATCGAACATCACCGGCTCGCAGTACGTGGTCGATGGCGGGCGAACTGCCACAGGCGGCGCTGTCACCAACAACTTGGTGCGCTGAGATGTTGCTCGAAGGGAAACTCGCTCTCGTCACCGGCGCCGGATCCGGCATCGGTGAGGGCATCGCGCGCGCCATGGCCGAAAATGGTGCCCGCGTGATCGTCACCGATGTGAATGAGTCGGGTGCGTCCCGCGTCGCGGCCGCGATCGGTGCCGACCATTACGCCCTGGACGTATCGGATCGTGCCGCCTGCGATGCCCTGGCGAAGCAGATCGGTCCCATCTCCATCCTGGTCAACAACGCCGGCATCATCCGGCGCAGCAAGCTGGAAGCGAGCACGAATCGCGCCGATTGGGACGCCACTCTGGCCGTAAACCTGGACGGTCCCTACAACATGGTCACCGCCTTCCAGGAGCAGTTGAAGGCGACCAAGGGATCGGTCATCAACATCGGCTCGATCCAGTCCTTTGTCGCTCTACCCAACTCCGCCGCCTACACCACATCGAAAGGCGGTGTACGGGCCTTGACCAAGGCGCTGGCGATCGAACTGTCGCCCCATGGCGTGCGGGTCAATGCCATCGGTCCTGGCATGATCGCGACCGCGATCAACACCGACGCCCGGCAAAATCCCGACTACATGGCCAATTTCACCAATCGCATCCCGCTCGGGCGGATTGGCGAACCGGCGGACATCGCAGGTCCGGCGGTGTTCCTGGCCTCCGATCTCGCCCGCTATATCACCGGGGTAACCCTGCCGGTGGATGGCGGATTCCTGGCCTATTGATGATGAAGACTGTTCGCACCCCGGTGCTGGAGATCGGATATCTGGACGCCGGGCCGGCGGACGGCCCGGTCGTCATTCTGCTGCACGGATGGCCATCGGATGTGCATGACTATGACGGGGTCGCGCCAAAACTGGCGGAAGCAGGCTTTCGGGTGCTGGTGCCGTGGCTGCGCGGCTTCGGACCGACCCGGTTCCTGGACCCCGCGACGCCGCGCAGCGGACAGCAGGCGGCACTGGGTTCGGATGTCCGGGATTTCATGGACGCGCTGTCGATCGGTTCCGCGATCCTGGTTGGCTACGACTGGGGTGGGCGAGCCGCGTGTGTGGTCGCGGCGTTGTGGCCGGAACGGGTCACCGGTCTGGTCTCGATCACCGGCTATGGCATCCAGGACATTGCCGGCGCCACCCGGCCGGGATCGGCGGAACAGGAACATCGCTACTGGTATCAATGGTATTTCCACACCGATCGTGGTGTCGCCGGCTTGACCGCGAACCGGACCGAAATCGTTCGCCTGCTGTGGCGCCTGTGGTCGCCGAACTGGGCATTCGACGAGGCGACGTTGCAGGCGACGGCGGCGAGTTTCGACAATCCGGATTTCGTCGCCGTGACGATCCAGTCCTATCGCCATCGTTATGGCAACGCCGACGGCGATCCCGCCTATGACGCAGTGGAAGCCGCGCTGGCTGCGCAACCGCCGATCCCCGTCCCGACGATCGTGCTGCATGGTGAAGCGGATGGCGTCGGCTCGCCGGCCGGTTCGATCCCGCGTGATCGGCTGTTCTCGGGCAGTATGCAGCGGCGGCTGATCCCGCGTGCCGGCCATTTTCTGTCGCGGGAAAATCCTGAAGACGTCGTGGCCGCGGTGGTGCGGTTGGCGACCCCAGTCGCGTAGCGCGATTGCCGCATCGCGATCCACATTGACTCCGCGGCCGGCCGCCGTCATAAGCCCGCCATCCGGGTCAACCTGTTACCCGGTCCCCGCCTGACGCGGGGGCTACGCCGCTCCGCGAGGGTTCGCGCAGCGGCGCGCAATTGTTTGGAGAATCATCACCCGTGTTCGAGGCACTTTCGGACAAGCTGTCAGGGGTATTCGACCGGCTCCGCACCCGCGGATCGCTGAGCGAGGCCGATGTCACCGAAGCGCTGCGGGAAGTCCGCCTGGCGCTGCTGGATGCCGACGTCGCCCTGCCGGTGGTGCGTGACTTCATCGCCAAGGTCCGCGAACGAGCCATCGGCGCCGAGGTATTGTCGTCGGTCACGCCCGGCCAGCAGGTGGTGAAGATCGTCAACGACGTGATGATTGACGCGCTGGGCGGTGCCGGTGCCGTTCCCATCAACCTGAACGCCGCCGCGCCGGTGCCGATCCTCATGGTCGGGCTGCAGGGTTCCGGCAAGACCACGACATCGGGAAAAATTGCCCGCCGCCTGTCGGAGCGTCTGAAGCGTCGCGTCCTGCTGGCCAGCCTGGATACCCAGCGCCCCGCCGCCCAGTTGCAACTGGCCCAGTTGGCCGATCAGGCCGGCGTTCCCAGTCTGCCGATCGTCGCCGGCCAGACCCCGGTGCAGATCGCCAACCGCGCGATGGATGTCGGCCGGCGGGAAGGCTTCGACGTCGTTATCCTGGACACCGCCGGCCGCTTGTCCATCGACCAGGAACTGATGGACGAAGTCCGTCAGGTGCGCGCCGCGACCAACCCGGCGGAAACGCTGCTGGTGGTCGATGCGATGACCGGCCAGGACGCCGTCAACACCGCCAAGGCGTTCAACGACGCGCTGTCGATCACCGGCATCGTGCTGACCCGTATGGACGGCGACGCCCGCGGCGGCGCGGCGCTGTCGATGCGCGCCATCACCGGCGCCCCGATCAAGCTGATCGGCGTCGGCGAAAAGCAGGACGCGCTGGAGGATTTCCATCCCGAACGCGTTGCCGGCCGAATCCTCGGCATGGGCGACATCGTCGGCCTGGTGGAACGGGCCTCTGAGACCATCGACCAGGAGGAAGCTGAAAAACTCGCATCCAAGATGATGCGTGGAAAATTCGACCTGGACGATTATGCCAGTCAGCTTCGCCAGATCAGCAAGATGGGCAGCCTGTCCGGAATCCTCGGGATGCTGCCCGGGGTCGGCAAGATCAAGCAGCAGCTTGAGGGTGCCGACCTGGATACGAAGGTCTTCAAGCGGCAGGCGGCGATCATCTCATCGATGACGATGAAGGAGCGCCGCACGCCGGATATCATCAAGGCGAACCGGAAGAAGCGCATCGCCTCCGGGTCCGGGACGACCGTCCAGGACGTCAACCGGCTGCTGAAGCAGTTCGACGACATGTCCACGATGATGAAGAAAATGAACAAGCTGGGGCAGAAGGGCCTGATGCGTCACGGCCTCGGTGCCCTGATGCCGAAAGGCATGTCCCCGCAAAACCGCCGACCTTTTTGAACCAGGAGTGACAGTTACATGGGCCTGAAAATCCGCCTCGCCCGCGCCGGCGCCAAGAAGCGCCCCTACTACCACATCGTGATCGCCGACAGCCGCAGCCCGCGCGACGGCCGCTTCATCGAACGTGTCGGCAGCTACAACCCGATGCTGCCGGCCGAACACGAAGATCGCGTCCGCCTGCAGCCGGAGCGTCTGGCGCATTGGATCGGCAGTGGGGCCGTGGCGACCGAGCGGGTAGCGAAATTTCTCGGCAAGGCGGGGCTGGCCCCGATGCCGAAATGGAATGAGCAGCCGGTGCAGTCCGCGCCGAAAAAGAAGGCGCAGGAACGTGCCAAGGCCGCTGCCGCCGTTGCCGCCGCGTAAGACGGACCGGTGCCGAACAGCCGAATCCAGTTAGGCGTGATCGGACGGGCGCATGGCGTGCGCGGGTTGGTGAAGGTCACCAGCCACACCGCCGATCCCGCCGATCTGACCGCGTACGGACCCTTGTCCGACGCGGAGGGTCGTCTGTTGACCCTGCGCTGGAAGGCCGACGGCATTGCTGAGGTCACTCGTCACGTTGACGGTGCGCCGGTCAAGGTGACCGACCGCGCCCAGGCGGAAAAACTGACCAACACGAAGCTTTTCGTCGATCGGTCGGCTTTGCCGCCGGCCGGCGAGGACGAGTTCTATCTGACGGATCTGATCGGTCTAGCCGTGACGGATCCGACGGGCCGGGCGCTTGGGACCGTTTCCGTCGTGCACGATTACGGCGCCGGGGCGAGTCTGGAAGTGATCGGGACCGGCGCACCGCTGATCGTCCCGTTCACCGCTGCTTGCGTGCCGACGGTGGATATCGCCGGTCGCCGTCTGGTGGTGACGCTGCCGGATGAGATTATCGTCGCGGAAGACGCCGGAACAGTCCTCGCTTCGGAAGCGGAGCAAGCGGCATGACGTGGCGCGCCTCCGTCCTGACCCTGTTTCCTGCCATGTTCCCCGGATCGCTCGGTCAGTCCCTCGCGGGACGAGCGTTGGAAACCGGACTTTGGACGCTGGACGTTACCAACATACGGGATTTCGCCAGCGACCGGCACCGGACGGTGGATGACACCCCGTTTGGCGGCGGCGCCGGCATGGTGCTGCGGCCGGATATCGTCGATGCGGCGGTGGAATCCGTGGCGGACGACCGGCAGGTGGTCTGCCTGACGCCCCGGGGGCGGCGGTTTACCCAGGCGGATGCCCGGCGATTTGCCGCCGGACATGGGCTGATCCTGGTGTGCGGGCGCTACGAAGGCATCGACCAGCGCGTGATCGAGGCGCGGGCGATGGATGAAATCAGCATCGGCGACTATGTGCTGTCAGGTGGCGAACTTGCGGCGCTGGTCTTGCTGGACAGCATCGTCCGGCTGCTGCCTGGGGTCATGGGCGCCGCCGAAAGCGCGCTCGACGAAAGCTTCTCCGCAGGGCTGCTCGAATACCCCCACTACACCCGCCCCGCCGAATGGCAGGGGCGCCGGGTGCCGGACGTGCTGTTGTCTGGCCATCACGGTGCCGTTGCTGCCTGGAGGCAGGCGGAATCGGAACGAATCACGCGCGAACGCCGGCCCGATCTCGCGGCCGCGACCCCATAGGAAAGCAAGAGGACAAAGTCATGAACATTATCCAGCAATACGAGGCGGAGCAGATCGCCCGCCTGACCACCGCCCGCGCCGTGCCGGACTTCATTCCGGGCGATACGTTGCGGGTTTCGGTGAAAGTCGTCGAAGGCGAGCGCACCCGCGTCCAGGCGTTCGAGGGCGTTTGCATCGCACGGTCCAACAAGGGCCTGAACAGCAACTTTACCGTGCGCAAGATCAGCTATGGCGAGGGCGTGGAGCGCGTGTTTCCGCTGTATGCGCCGACGATCGCCGAGATCGCCGTGGTTCGTCGGGGCGACGTGCGACGCGCCAAGCTGTATTACCTGCGTGGCCGCAGCGGCAAGTCGGCGCGTATCGCCGAACGTGCACGGTCGACAACGCCGGCCGCCGAGACAACAGCCGCGGAATAAGGCCAGGCGCTGCTCGAACCCCGCAAAGGGCGGTGCGCCCTTGGCGAGGTTCGGGCCAATGCCTCTTTGTTTCTCAAGCCGCCTGCTGCACCGCGACCAGGAAGTTCGCTACCTCGTCTTTCAACACCGCCGCCTGCCGCGTCATTTCCGTCGCCGCCGCCAGCACCCCGCCCGCTCGGTTGCCCGTTTCCTCCACCACATGGGTCACGGTCGCGATGTTGCTGTTGACCTCGGCGGTCCCGGCGGCGGCATGCTGCACCGCCTGCGCGATCGACTGGGTCGCCTCACCCTGAGACTCGACTGAACCGGCAATCACCGAGGCGATCTGATTCATCCGCTGGATGGTGCCGCTGATGGACCGCAGGGCCGTCACCGCCTGGCTGGTCGCCTGCTGCATGGCGGCGATCTGTCCGCCAATCTCCTGCGTTGCCTTGGCGGTCTGGGTTGCCAGGTTCTTCACCTCGCCCGCCACCACGGCAAAGCCCTTCCCGGCATCGCCCGCGCGCGCCGCCTCGATCGTGGCGTTCAACGCCAGCAGGTTGGTGCGGGCGGCGATATCGCTGATCAGCCGGACCACCGCGCTGATCCGGTCGGCGGCCTCGCTGAGGCTGCTGACACTGGCATCAGTCGCCTGCGCCTCAGCCACGGCCATCCCGGCGATTTGAGCTGACTCGGCCACCTGGCGCGCGATCTCGGCAACCGAGGCCGCGACTTCCTCCGCGCCGGCGGCGGCGGTGCTGACACTTTGCGACGCCTGTTCGGACGCGGTCGACACTGCCAAAGTGCGCTCGCCGGCAGTAACGGCACTTTCTCGCATCACCGAGGCAGCCTGCCGCATGCCATCAGCGGACTCCGCGACGGTGCGCGCGATGGTGCCCACGCTTTCCTCGAACTGATGCACCAGCCGGACCTGCCCGGTCGCCCTGTGCCAGGTCAGCAGCGGCCCAGCATAGGCGCCGTCCCGGTCGTACATCGCGCTGATCCGCAAATCGAGTGTTTCCGCCCCAAGCGTGACGCGCACGCGGTGTGGCAGGTTCGCCGGGTCCGCGACCAGGTCGCGCTGGCGCCTGGCGTCGGCGCTTATAACGTCGATGCTCTGGCCAATCAGGTTATCTGCCCGGACGTTGAGCGCATCCTGCACGGTTTCCAATATCTGCCGGGCCTCGGCATTCAGGTAGGTGATGCGGAAATCACCCGCCGGTTCGGCGGTCATGACGCCGACCGGCAACTGTTCGATCATCTGGGTCTGGATGAAGGTCTGCCGCATCACCGCACGCAGGGTTTCAACGGCCGCGGCCATTCGGCCTATTTCATCGCGCCACGCGACATAGGGCACTGCCTCATCTGTCTTGCCACCGGCGATCGCCTGGACGATGCGGGTCAGCCGGCGGATCGGCCCGGCGAGCATGCGGATAACGAGCGTACCCAGGCCGGCCATCAGAACGGTGATCGCGCCGACCATCATCAGGATATCGTCCGATGCCCTCCGTCCCGCCGCCAGCGCCGTTTGCGACGCCGCCCGCTGACGGTCCGCGGCCGTCTCGGCCAATTTTTCGAAGGCGGCACGCATCGCCTGACTGGCGGTTTCGACGTCCGCACCGGCCACCTTGTCCAACTGCCGCGTCATGGCGATCAGATCGGTGGAAGCGGCGGCGATGGACTTGCCGATACTGTCCACCAGCCGGGCGTCGGCTTTGATGCTATCCGGCGCGGGGCCGGACAGAACCAGCGCCATGCTGGCGGTCGCGTCACCCATCGAATCGCGGAGATCGTTGGCGGCCGACCCGGAACCGGTGACCATGAACATCATCGCGGAGGCCTCCAGGCGGCTCATCGCCAGGCGGTAGCGGTTGATGGCTTCCAGGGTCGGATCGTGCTGGTCAACCCGGGCGGTCTGGGCTGTCGTGTCGCGCACCGCGGCAACGCCGGTGTCCAGCGCACCACCGTGAGCCAACTCGGTCATCAGCGTCGTCAGGGAAGTTTCGAATACGGGCCGAGCGCGGAACAGCCGCACCTGGCGGGCGGTCAGCATGCTGGTGCGCAAGTCCGCCGCCTTCTTGACCGCGCTCATCAGGGCATTGAGCTGGACCAGGGCATCATCCAGCAATGCCTGGTCCGGCCCCGCTTTCACCTCATGCATCAGCGCCGCGGCCGCCTCGGTCTGCTTCGTGGCTCGCTTCACTTCGGAGCGGACGGCTGCCACGGTTTGCTGCACCTGCAACTCCCGGCTGATCACACGAAGGTCCTGCGCGGCGAGTAGGCTGAGTTGGACTTGATGCTCGACCACCGACTGCGCCGTCACTTTTTCCTGCAACGTCGTCACGAAATCGAGCCGGTTGAGCGCGAAGAGGGACACCCCGGTCAGCAGCGCGAGCGCTCCAACGACAGTTATCGTCAACTTGAAGCCGATCGGCAGGTCTCGGACCAGGCGCACCGGCGCGTTGAACCATCCCATGATTGTCTCCCAGTGGAACGCATCGACAGTATGGGCGAGTGGTTAAGGAAGGATGAACGTCGCCCCGATCGCGCGCGGTGACGGTGGCGGAACGGAGAAGGCGAAGGTCGTCCGCGATGCTATCCAGGCTCCCGCTTCCGTGCGAGCCTGTGTGGAGGCGCCCGGAAGGGGAGGAAGCAATAATGCCGGTCAGCCGCACCAAGGCGGACCCGAAAGCGCGTGTGGCGTGAGCAGCGT
>DATAZJ010000056.1:0-4266 GCA_036272115.1 Rhodopila sp.
GCCACCGAAACAAGCCGGCCAGAGGCATCATACGCCCAGCCATGATAGGCGCAGACCAGCTTGCAGCCGTCGACCTCGCCCAGCGAAAGCTTGAGTTGGCGATGTGCGCAGCGGTTCTCGATCGCGCCGAGTCCGCCATCCACGGAGCGGAAGAGCGCGATTGAACGATCCAGGAAGCGGGTTTCCACGACCTTTCCAGGTCGCACGGCAGCGGCACGGGCAACCGCGTACCAGTGGTTCGGGTCCAGGCCCGCGGCGCGCGCCATCTGCCTTCGGGTCCGCGCATTCTCGAAGCTAGGAGTCGTCACGAGAGGGCGGCGTCGGCGCTTGCCAGGGCGACGAGGTCTGGCTTGAAGTTGGGCAGCCGAGGGATACTTTTTATCAAATGGATCTCGGCCGGCATCATGTGCGGCGGCAGGTCCTCACGGAGCGCATTTCGGATCGGCCGGCTGGACGTCAGGCCATCGGCCACCACATACGCCAGGAACGCCGTATCGTCGCCCGACGTTCGGATCACCACCGCGCAGTCGGCGATGCCGGGAATGCGATGGAGGGCAGTCTCGACGTCGTTCGGATCTGCTCGCAGTCCGTGGATCTTTACCCTGCGATCGCTGCGGCCGACAAACGCCGCCAGCCCATCGGCGTGGAGGTGGATCAGGTCGCCGGTGTGAAAAATGCGGCAAGTGGGGTCGTCCGCATCCTGCTGGAACGGGCCGGCCAACACCGCGCCGTCACGCCACATCCCACTGGCGATAAACCGGCTGCGCACGACAACTTCGCCGGCGACGTTTGATTCGACCGGCAGGCCGGCTTCGTCCAATACGGCGATCGACATGTTCGAGGCCAAATAGCCGCACGGCAAGCTGGTCCCGGTGGGCTCGAAGTCTGACGGCACGAACCAGTGGAACAAGATCATGGTCTCTGTGGAGCCAAGGCTGACCCGGATGTGGCACGACGGGGGCAGAACCGAACGCAGGGAGGTAACTGCCTCGGCGGTGACCCGTTCGCCGAACAGATCGAGAATGCGCAGACTGCCAAGTGCCGCGGCGGCGTCCGGGATCGCCGTGAAGCTGCGCATGACCGAGGGAACGAATGCCAGCACGGTGATCCGAGCGGTGGTGAGCGTGCGGATCGCCGCGCTGATGCCGGACTGCCGCAGGTCGGAAATGAAGAAGGTTGCGCCGGTGAGTAGCGCCGCCATCGCCTCTCGCACGCTAGCCCCGCCCAGCGACGCAAGGCCAAGCAGCCGGTCGTGGGGTCCGATGTGGCAGGCATTGACGTATTCGGCGAGCGACGCGAGGAACTGGCGTTGCGAGAACGCGACACCTTTCGGCCGGCCGGTGCTGCCGGAGGTGTAGATCACCCCGGCCGGCGCATCGATCGAAACGGCGATCGTCGGTTCGCGGGTTTCCGGTTTATCGGCAAGGCTGAAATCTGTCACCAGGCTGGCATCGAGAACCGGAAGCGATTCAGGAACGTCGGCGGGCAGCGTCAGCCCGGCGCCGAGGATGATCGCCGCCGCGCCGCATTCTTGCAATATCGCTTGCTGGCGTTCGGCCGGATAGCTTGTATCGACCGGAATGATCGGCCGGCCGGTCATCAGGCAGGCGAGGAAGACGACGGGGAACGCGGCGGTATTTTCCAGTATCGCGGCTATCGGCGAGCCCGGCGGCGTCGCGGCCAGAATGCTGCCGGCAAGGCGGTTGACGGCAGTTTGGACCTGGCCGTACGTCATCCGCGTCGTGCCGTCATCGATGGCGATCTTTCCGGCGAAGCGGTCGGCCATCGACTGGAAGCGGTGGATGGCTGGTTGGCTGCTGTGTTCGGGAAGGAACCGGTCAAATGGGAGATCAGTCGGGCCGCCGAAATCCACCGGCACTGGACGCCCTGTCAGCCATATCGATCCGGCTGTGGCATCCGGGCAAAAGGTATCGTCTCGCATTTCGGCAAGCTAACCAGTCCACACGCAATTTTCAAAGAGAACTTGAATCGACCGGCTGAGCAGTTCCGAGATCATTTACTATTTTTGGCAACGCTCGGATGCCGCCTACCCGCTAGAGTTCCTGTGGCTAATTAGATTCCAAAGGGGTCAGTTCCGGATGTCACTAAACACGCCGTTCGCCTGATGCTTCCGACAGGGTCTCGGCGAATGGAGCTACTGAGCCTGGAGTGGCTCTGGTTTAGCCCGAAGAACATCAGTGAAGGAACGCCCTGATGGCGGAGAACGCCAAGAGCCTTGTGCAATCCGCCGCGAAGGTCTTTGCGGTTCTGCGCGCCTTCGATCCGGCCATGCCGGAGCAGACGATCACCGACGTGGCGACCCGAGCGCGGCTGGATCGCGGTACTGCGTTCCGATTGATCAACACATTGGTTTCCCCTGGATATCTTGCGCCGGCTGGCGGCAGCAAGCGCTATCGCTTGACCCTTAAGTGCCTCGAACTCGGGTTTTTGGCGCTGTCGTCGCAGGATTTGCGTGCGCATGCGGCGCCTCTGCTGCGTGATCTTGTGCCGGTGGCGGCCGATGCCGGCTCGCTTGGGACGCTGGACGGGGCTGATGTCGTTTATCTTGAATGTATCAATGCCAGTCTGGCGGCTCGGCATGACCTGGACCGGCGGCCGGGCCGTCGTATCAGGGCGTATGGCGCGGCTTTGGTGCACGCCCAACTCGCTTTCCTGCCGGAGGCGCGGCAGGTCGAAATCCTGGAAAGCACCGAACGGGTCAAGCTCTCCGAACGGACGCTGACCGACCTGGGTGCTCTTATCGACCGTCTGCGCCTGGTGCGGGCCAATGGCTATGCTGTCTCCGACGGCGAGAATGCTTACGGCCTGCGCACTGTTGCCGCGCCGGTCCTGGATGTGGTGGGGGCGCCGCTTGCCGGGGTCAGCCTGACGATCGACGCCGGCCGTTTGCCGCTGGATGCGTTCGTCGCACAGGCGGCGCCTGAAATCCGCCGCGTCGCTGAGGAATTGACTCGGGCGATGCGCCACTCGGCGGGCACGATCGGTGTCGGCAGCGTATGATCCACCGTTCCGTGCGACTGCTGGCTGACGACCTGACCGGCGCCCTGGATACGGCGGCGGAGTTCGTTGGCATCACAGGCAAGCTGCCGGTGTTCTGGCACGGCGGCGTTCCTGCGTCTGTCCCGGGCACCGCGGCGATCGACAGCGGCACGCGGGAACGGTGTGCCGGAGACGCCGCCGGTATTGTCACCACCCTGGCACCACTGATCGCCGGCGCCGACATCGCCTACAAAAAAATCGACAGCCTGTTGCGCGGGCCGACGATCGCTGAGTTGGCCGCCTGCATGCGCACCGGCCTTTGGGATCGCGCCGTGCTGTGTCCGGCATTTCCGTATCAGGGCCGAACCATGCGCGGTGGCCGCCAGTACGCCCGGGACGCCTCGGGTAAATGGGCGGCGGACACGGGCGACCTGGTGGCTGCTTTGAACGCGGCGGGCGCTGTTGCCTACCACGCTCGGCCTGATTGCCCTCTGCAATCGGGCATTGGGGTATTCGACGCGGAAACCGACGATGACCTTCGCCGGGTCGCCGCGTCAGGCCTGGCCGCCGGCGATGTGCTGTGGATCGGGGCTGGTGGCCTGGCGCAGGCCCTGTCCGGCAACGTCGGAGCCGAGGACACCACGCCGCTGCCCGGACCGATCCTTGGCCTGTTCGGCACCGACCACGCGGTGACCGCGTCGCAACTCGCGTGCTGCGATCCGCACTGGGTCCGGTTGCAGGGCGCCGATCCGATGCCGATCGTCCGCCGCCTGCGTGATCATGGTCTGGTCCTGGCCAGTTTCGAGTTGCCGGCGAACCTGTCACGCGCGGCCGCGGCCGCGTGCATCCGCCGCGGTTTTGCCTGCCTGCTGCGCGAGTTGCCGTCGCCGGGGACGTTGCTGGCGGCCGGCGGCGAGACCCTGTTCGCCATCTGTGAGACACTCGGTGCCACGCATCTGGACGTCACCGGCCGCATCGTCCCTGGCCTGCCCCGCTCGGTCCTGCGCGGCGGGCGCTGGGACGGCGTGACCGTCGTCTCGAAATCCGGTGCCTTCGGCACGCCTGCACTGCTGCGCGATTTTGTTGTGAAAAGGACAATTCCGTGACCCTTCGCCATCTTGCGATCACCATGGGCGACCCGGCCGGCATCGGCCCGGAGATCATCGTCAAATCGGCCGAACGCCTGTTGCCGCGTATCAAGGCGGGCGACCTGCGGCTGCTGATCATCGGCAGCAATGCCGCCCTGGAGCAGGCTCGGGCGGCCTT
>DATAZJ010000057.1:0-5186 GCA_036272115.1 Rhodopila sp.
CCGGCATGGGCAGGCCGTGCAGCACGTCGCTCGTGTTGTTCCGCAGGGTCGAGGACGCGGCATCAGAAGCCATCGGGCCCGGGCAGCCGTTGCCGGCCATTGCATCGGGGGCGAAGGTCTGGCCGGCCAGTCCAGACTGCATGCTGGGCTGTCCGCCGAGGTCGAGGGGGATGGGCACTGCCTGGCCGCTCGCCGCGTCCGGCTGGCAGTCCGGCGGGGGGGCCGCGGCGGCGGCGAGCAGCAGCAGGGACAGGACAGCCGGCGTTTTCCAGTTCATGACAATCTCTCAGGTCCAATCATGCGGTGGCGGCCGCAGGCTTGCGAGCAGGGCCGGGATGAAGACCAGGCTCGCGAGCAAGGTGCAGGCCAGGCTGATCAGCAGCAGCTTGCCCATGCTGGATGTTCCCGGGTGCGCCGACAGCGCCAGGGAGCCGAATGCCGTGCCGGTGGTCAGGGCGGAAAACAGGATGGCACGCGCGGTGGCGCTGCCGAGCGGGTGTTGCTGTCCGGCGCGCCAGTTCATGACGAAGTAGATATTGAAGGAGACGCCGACACCGAGCAGCAGGGGCAAGGCGATGATGTTGGCGAAGTTGAGCGGCAGCGGAAGGACCACGGCGAGCAACAGGGTCAGCAGGGCCGACAGCAGCAGCGGTGCCATCACCAGGGCGGCGTCCAGCACGCGGCGCAGCAGGCCCAGCAGGATGAGCGCGATGGCGATGACGGCGTAGATCGCGGCGTCTCGGAAGGCGCCGACGATGGTCTGCGCGGTGGCGACGATGGTCACGGCGGACCCGCCGGCGTTGGGGGCGACCGCCGAGACGTCCCGCACGAAAGCTTTCAGCCCGACCGGGGTCTGTGCCGCGGGCGTCGGGTTGACCTGCAGCCGCGCCTGGCCGTCCGGCAGCAGCCAATCCCGAGCCATGTAGGGCGGGATGGAACTCAGGGTCACTGGTTCGGCGCTGAGGGCCAGGCGCAGGCGATCGAGCTGCATTGGCAGGAAGCGGGTCAGTGCGGCGTTCGTCGCCATCAGCAGCGCATCGGGGGCCGTCTGCATCCGGCGCAAATCGTCGGCGATCAACGCCAGCGGGTGGTCCTTGGGCAATTTGGGCAAGGCCGGATCGATCTGCGCGAGGGCGGCCTGGGCGGCCAGCCGGATCTGATTGGGAGTCACCGGCGCTGCCGATCCGTGCGGGGCCAGGGTGGGGGCAAGGATGGTGTTGGCGTCGGCGATCACCGCCAGCTTCTGCTGCTGGTTGTCGGGGACGAAGCTGTTGATGCTGATCACCCCGGAGACGGTGGGCAGGGTCTTCAACTTGTCGCCCAATGTCTTCGCCGCCGCCGCGTTGGGGGTGAGCACGTCGATCGTATAGGGGTTGGTGAGCGGATTGTTGATCAGATCGCGCAGGGTGCGCATGGCCTCGGTGTTGGGGTTCTTGGTGTCCAGCGGATCGGAGTCGAACACCAGCCAGGGCGACGCGGCGACGGCAGCCACCGCCAGCAGGGCGAACACGATCAGGATGCCGCGCCGGCGGTAGGCGACGACGGGATCGAGGTCGGCGGCGAAGGCGAATCCGACCGCCGCCGCCTCGCCGGGCGGGCGGAACAGGGTGATGGCCGCGGGCAGGAAGCCCAGCGTGCAGACGAAGGCCATGATCATGCCGGCGCCGGCGATCAGGCCGAGTTCGGCGACACCGGAGAAGGCGGTGGGCACGAACGCCAGGAAGCCGGCGGCGGTGGCGAGCGCGGCGATCAGGATCTGCACGCCGACGCGGCGCGCGGTTTCGGTCATCGCGACGGCCGGATCGCCGGTCTCGAAGCGGGATTCCCGGTAGCGGACCGAGAACTGGATGGCGAAATCGACGGCGATGCCGACGAACAGCACACCGAAGCCGACGGACACCAGGTTGAGCGTGCCGACCGCGAGGCTGGCGAACAGCACGGTGAGCATCAGGCCCAGCGCCAGGGTCATCAGGATCGGCACGATCAGCCGCCACGATCGCACGGCCAGGAACAGCCACAGGGTGATCAGCACCAGGCTGCCGATCAGGCCTTTGACGGCGCCCTGGGCGACGGTGGCGAATTCCTCATCGGCCAGGGCCACCTGTCCGGTGATGCGGACATGCGCGTCGCCGGATTTCACGAACGGCAGTTGGGCGATGATGGCGCGCATCGCTGTTGTCGCCGCGCCGCCCGGTTCCAGCGCGCCGTAGTTCTGGTGCGGCTGCGCCAGGACGAAACGGTACGGCCCGGCCAGCTTGCTCAGGCCGCCGCCCAGCAGGGTTTCCCATGACAAAGGCTTCGGGTGGCCGGCCATCGCCTCGGCCAGCGCCTGGTGGAAGGCGGCGATGGGGGCGAGGTAGGGGGAAAGGTCGGCGTCGCCCCGGGTTACGCCCATGCCCAGCAGGGACAGTGCGGCGAACAGGCCGCGCGCCGAAGGGTCGGCGACGAGCTGGCCGAGGAATGGCTGTGCGTCGATCGTCTGGTCCATCAGGGCGGATAGCTGCTTCGGATCCAGAAACAGCAGCCCTTCCTTCTGCAGGAACGGGTTGGTGTCGGGCTGGCGCACGGTCTGGAAATGCGCCGGCTCGGCGCTGAGACGGGCGGCCAATTCGGCGGCCGTGGCGTCGGCTTCCTCGGGGATGCGAGCGTCCACCACGGCGACCAGAAGGTCGCGGAATTGAGGAAAATCCTTGCTCATCTCCACCGCCTGGCGGCGCCAGGGCAGGGAGGCCTTGAACAGCAGGTCGGTGTCGGTGCTGACCCCCAGATGGTTGGAGGCGACCCAGCCGGCGAACAGGGCGAGCAGCACGCCTCCGCATACGACGGGCAGCGAATGGCGACGGCTAAAGTCGACCAGACGGACAAGCAGGCGAATCAGCATGCGGAAAAACGGCCCATGGACGTGAAGGCCGCACCTGATAGTCGGTCCATCCGGGTGGGTCCATCGCTGTCGCGATCAAACCTGATCCTGGCGGGCGGCTGGCCCTGGAGTCGGGGCGAGGAGAAGGGCATCAGGTTGAACGATCGTGGCTCCCACGCGGCTTGTCGGGACGTGGGCACGCAGACTGGGCGCGCAGACTGGGCGCGCAGACTGGCCGCGCATACTGGCCGCGCATACTGGCCGCGCATACTGGGCGCGCAGACCGGTGGATCGGTCGAATGACGGGGGGTTGTTTACCCGATCGCCATGTGGTGGTGAAAACTTGGCCTTGAGCCGGGGGCGCTGGGCGGCTATAGCCCGCCGCTTGCGCGGCCGGTCGGGATCGGTGGCGCCAGCAAGGAACCAGACCATGAAGGCGGGCATTCACCCCGAATACCACGAGATCAATATCATCATGACCGACGGGACGCAGTTCAAGACGCGGTCCTGCATGGGCAAGGCGGGCGACACGCTGCGCCTGGATATCGATCCGAAATCCCACCCGGCCTGGACCGGCGTGCAGCGCATGATGGACACGGGCGGCCAGGTGGCGAAGTTCAACAAGAAATTCGCCGGTCTCGGTATCAAGAAGTAGAATCCGCCGGCGGGCGAAATGTCCGCGCGGCGTCTGCAAAGACCTCTTGAACGGTCGATTGGTGGTGCCTAATTTTGGTGGTGTCGGGAATGCCCAGCCGGGGTTCCCGCATCATCAGAATGGGCCGGCCCGTGATGGGCGGCTCGCAACCAGTGACCTTGCTTCAGCAGGAGGTTTATCTATGACTACCATTGATTTTGCCCCGCTTTTCCGTACCGCCATCGGTTTCGACCGGCTGGCTCGGCTTGTGGACAACGCGGCGTCCGGTCAGGACGCGCAGGGGTATCCGCCCTACAATATCGAGAAGGTCGGGGACGATTCCTATCGCCTGACCATGGCGGTGGCGGGCTTCCGCCCCGAAGACCTGGATATCACGGTCAAGGACAACACCTTGTTCGTGTCCGGCCGCGTTGCCAATGAGGGCCAGCGGGCGGAGATCCTGTACCGCGGCATTGCGGGCAGAGCATTCGAGCGTCGCTTTGCCCTGGCCGACCATATCGTCGTCGAAGGTGCGGATGTGCAGCTCGGGTTGCTGCATGTCGGACTGAAGCGCGTGGTGCCGGAGGCGCTGAAGCCCCGCAAGATCGAGATTGGCAGCAGCACGACCATGCCGACGCCGATCGCCAACGATTCGCAGGAATCCGCCAAGGCGGCGTAATATCGGGCCTGTTGACGGGGACCGGGTAACCGGTCCCCTTTTTCATGGCCGCTTGAAAAACGCGTCGGCCGCGCTGCGGTGACTGTCCTTGCGAACGATGTCGGCCTCGACCCGGACGATCTCGGTCTTCAATTCGTCGATGTAGCCGCGGAGTTCCTCGATTCCCAGGCTGTCGAGCAGCAGGGGGTCCAGCCGGCGGCGTTTCGTCAGGGGTTCGTCTTCATCGCGGGCCATTTCGTTCTCCCTTGGACCAGATACGGCGGCGCGGCGATCCAGCCATGCGCGCCGGATCGATCATAATACTGCCAAAGTCGCTTGACCCACCCCCCTCGGCTTGTCATATCCGGCGTTCGGCCGCGGCTACGATCAGTCACTTGCGCTGAATGGCCTGCAAGCGACATCGTCAGAATGAAAAACATCCGCCGGCGACCCTGAGAGTGTGAAAGCCATGACCCTTCCGTTGATGCCAAAGGCCACCGCCGTGTGGCTGATCGAGAAAACCGCCCTGACCTTCACGCAAATCGCGGATTTCTGCGGCATGCACCCACTGGAGGTCCAGGCCATCGCCGACGGTGAGGTCGCGCAAGGCATTGTCGGCTACGACCCCGTCGCCAACGCGCAGACCACGCTGGAGAACATCCGCCAGTGCGAGGCAGACCCGAACGCTCGTTTGAAGTTGATCGTCAATACGCTGCCGATGCCGAAGCGCCTGCGCGGTTCGCGCTATACGCCCGTGGCGAAGCGCAATGACCGCCCTGACGCTATCGCGTTCCTGCTGCGGAATTTCCCCCAGCTTTCAGAAGCGCAAGTTGGTAAATTGTTGGGGACCACCAAGGACACGATCCAGAAAGTTCGGGAACGCACCCACTGGAACAGCGCGAATATCAAGCCGCGCGATCCGGTTATCCTGGGGTTGTGTAGTCAGACGGATTTGAATGCCGCGGTGTCGCTGGCCAATGAACGGCTGGAGCGGGAAGGCCGCACCGTTCCCGTACCGCCACCGCCGGAGGCGG
>DATAZJ010000058.1:0-1782 GCA_036272115.1 Rhodopila sp.
GGGGGAGATGGCCACGTTGACCAGACGCGCGTTCCTGCTGTTGTCGACTGCGGCGACAGCCATGCTGGCGGCAGGCGCGCGTGGCGCCGCATGGGCGGATGCCGCGGTCCCGCTCGACCAGCCGCTGCAGGTGCTTTACGCCGCGCTGGAGGAAGCCATGCGGACCGGTCCCACGGCGCCGTTCCCGCAACGCTTCGACGCGCTGGCACCCGTGGTGGAACAGGTGTTCGACCTGGAGACCGTGTTGAAGGTCTCGGTGGGTTTGCGCTGGGACACGATGGATGCCGACGCCCGGGCTCGCCTGCTGAAGACGTTCCGCCGATTCACGGTGGCGACCTACGTGGCCAATTTCGACAAATATGATGGCCAGCAGTTCCGTATCCTGCCGGGCGCGCGTGATTCCGGCGCCGACCGCATCGTCGGCACCGAAATCGTCAGCAGCGGTGGCGATCACACGCGGCTGGATTACGTGATGCGGTCCGACAACGGCGCGTGGCGGGCGGTGGATGTGCTGCTGGAAGGCTCGATCAGCCGGGTGGCCGTCCAACGGTCCGATTTCCGCAAAATCCTGGCGAGCGGTGATGCCGACGCACTGATCGCCAGCCTGCGGCAAAAGATCGCCGACCTGTCGGATGGCGCGCTGAGTTCATGATGACGGTCCTGGCCGGGGTGACCGCCGTCCTGGCCGGCGTCGGCGTGGCCGAGGCGCTGGTGGTATCGCGACTGGTCGCGGCCTTCACCCACCGGCGCCCTGCCGAGCCATCCGTTCGGCCGGCCGTGACGGTGCTGAAGCCGCTGCACGGCGACGAGCCATTGCTGGAAGCGGCGCTGACGACGCTGTGCCGGCAGGATTTTCCGGAGTACCAGATCGTCTTCGGGGTGCGCGACGCGTCCGATCCGGCTGTCGCCGTCGTGCGCCGCCTGCAATCCCGGTTTCCCCACGTGGACATCGCGCTGGTGACCGATCCCACGCTGCACGGGCGGAACCACAAGGTCAGCAACCTGATCAACATGCTGCCGGCAGCGCGGCATGACGTGCTGGTGATCGCCGACGCCGACGTGCATGCGCGTCCGGATTATCTGGACCGGCTGGTAGCCGCCCTGGAGGCGCCGGAGGTCGGCCTGGTCACCACCCTGTATGCCGGTCTGCCGGCAACCGCTTCGCCGCTCGGGCGCACACCCCGCGCGGCTTTGCCGGCCAGGCTGGGCGCCGCGCACATCACGTATGGCTTCCTGCCGAGCGCGGTGCTTTCCCGCTCGCTGGGGCGCCAGGATTGCCTGGGCGCGACCATGGGCCTCCGGCGGCACGACCTTGAGCGTATCGGCGGGCTCCACGCGCTGGTCGATCACCTCGCCGATGACAACGTGCTGGGACGGCGGATCGCCGCTCTCGGGCTTCATGTCGCATTGGCCGATACAGTGACCCTTACCACCGTGCCAGAGGCCAACCTGGGCGCGCTGTTCCGCCATGAACTGCGGTGGGCCCGCACCATCCGCACGCTGGAACCGGCCGGGTTCGCGGCGTCCGTGGTGCAATATCCGCTGGCCTGGGCGCTGCTGACGGTGCTGCTGGCCGGCGGCACGCTGTGGTCCATCGGCCTGTTCTTCATCGCCTGGGTGCTGCGGGCGGCCGCCGCTCTGATTGTCGATGGCGCCCTCGCGCGGACGTGGCCCAGCCCGGCCAATGGCGAAAAACAGGACAGCAATGACGTCGCGGCACTTGCATTCTGCTGTCCGGTCTGGCTTCTGCCGTTGCGAGACATCCTATCGGTGGTGGTCATG
>DATAZJ010000059.1:0-10109 GCA_036272115.1 Rhodopila sp.
CTGATCGCCCGCTACCGGCTGTTCGCCGTCCTCATCGGCGGCACCGCCGGCGCCGCCGTCCTCGGCCAGGTCCACATCGCCTTCCGCCTGGTCGACACCGTCCGCGAGCTCACCTTCACCGCCCTCTGGCGCCTGATGCTGCCGGCACTCTCCGAACATCAGCACGACCGCCAAGCGCTATTGGCCCAGGTCGACCGCTGGCTGCGCCGCAGCATGGCGCTGATCGTCCCGCTCTGCGTGCTGCTGGCCGTCGGCCTGACCCAGATCGTCGCCCTGGTGATGGGCCCGAAATGGGCGGCGACCGGACACGCCGCGATGCCCCTGGTCGCGCTGATGGCCTGGTCCTCGCTGACCTTCCCCGCCGGCGTGGCACTCATCGCCGTCGGCCAGGTCCGGTTCACCCTGTATGCCAACCTCGCCGGCCTGATCGCCTCCGCCGCCGGAGTCCTGCTGCTCCACCCGACCAACCCCTGGGACGCCGTGATGATCTGGACCATCAGCCAGTTCATCGTCAGTCCCTACAGCCTCTGGGTAAACGCCAGGGCGCTCGGTGTCAGCATCATCCGCCCGCTCACCGGCGGCCTGGGCTCACGCGCCGTCGCATGAAAAAGCCCGCCCAACGAAAGACAATGCAGGTGCGCAAACCGCCCAGTGCCATGTTCCGGATCGAAGCGCCGATGATGGCTAGCGGAGCAGTTTGATGGATATTCGGCACAGCCAACGAAGAGAATGTGTCAGCGATTGCGGTTTTCACGCAAGAGATCGCGGCGGAACTTCAATGCCTGTCAGGCGCACTGGTTTACACCATCGTTCCGAGCGCGGAGGTAATCCGCGCGGTGACTCCGGGCACCGAGAGCCCGCCCATCACGATGTCCGATATCTTCGAAAAGAAGGCAAATGAATGAGACATGGCCACATCATTCGCCGTCTTCAGCATTATGCGAACCGTAATGTCGACTTTCCACTGATTGATGCACGCTCGTGCCATTCAAACGTCCCAGTCATGCTCCACCGGCCCGATCACCATCGGAAAACACACACTCAATATGTCGAATTCGAAACGTCCCACCGGTCAGTTATCCCTTGGACCAAGACTACCGCCACCAAGAATACCGCCACCATGAATACCGCCACCATGAATACTGCCACCATGAAATACCGAGACCGATCACCTTGTCTTTTCTCGGCGCCCTCTGCGATCCTCATTCTTCCTCTGTGTTGAGAAGCGCGGGTATGGACAAAGAACGGCCTTAAACATGCACAGTGTTTCTCCATCCCCCCGACCCGCAAGATTTAGCCGCGACAACCCCCGGACCGCCATCATCCACCTATGCCTCTTGGCCAGGCTGACTCTGTTCCCAACCACGGTTCAGGCCCAAGGCACCGAACCGCCCCACCCGTACAGCCTCACCGACGCCGGCGCCAAATGCGACGGAAAAACCGACGACACCGCCGCCCTCGACGCCTGGTGGTCGCACCTGATGCGGCACGGCGGCACCGGCACCGTGCCCGCCGGCACCTGCGTCGCCCGATCGCCGCTGATCTGGGACATGTCCCAACACCGGGACGGCATCCGCATCACCGGCGCCGGCCAGGGCCAGTCGATCCTCGACCTGCGTGCGGTCAAATCCGCCACCCCCCTCCTGATCACCGCATCCAAAGCCATGTTCTACGGTCATTTCTCCGACATCACGATCCTGACCGACACACCAGGCCCCGGCGTGCAACTCGGCAAGCCGGCACTGACCGACGCGCTGAACGGCTTCACCTTCACCCAGATGGAGTTCAAGAACGCCGCCCGCGACGACTCTGCCGTGGCCCTGCAGGTCAACGGCTGCGTCAACTGCGATTTCCGCACCATCACCACCAACACCGGCGGCGGGTCCACCACCGGCACCGGCAAGGGCGTGTCGCTGCAACTGCGCTATGCCGCCTTCTCCCGCTTCATGGGCAGCTTTTCCAACGCCGGCACCGGCGTCCAACTGACCGGCGGCTACGTGTTCGGCAACGTCTTCGAGGCCCTCGACATCGAGGTCGTCAACACCGCCATCCGCATCGACAGCCCGCACGCCGAACGCAACACCTTCATCGGCGGACAGTTCGCCGCGATGACCGGCCTCGACTTCACCGCCGGCAGCGCCAACATCGTCACCAACCCCAACATCGCCCCCTACAAAAGCGGCACCGCCGTCTCAAACACGCTCGGCCTCTGGCTGCAGCAACCCGAGGCCAAAATCGCCACCCCGCCCATCCCGCCCAGCGGCAGGCCGGTCACCAACACCACCGGCCACCTCATTCAGGTCATCTTCCACGGCGGAACGATCAACCACATCAGCATCGGCCACACGACCTACCCGCTGACCCAGGGTGCCATCACCATCCGCCCCGGCGAGACAATGACACTCGTCTACACATCCGTCCCGGCCTGGGACTGGCGTCCGATTCTGTAACGATCAGGTTCGGACACCCAGCGCCCGAGCCAACGCCGCCGGATCGGCGATCGGCAGCCCGCACACGTTACGCCGGCAGACATACGCCACCGCGCCCTCCGGCCCGGCGATCTTGCCGAACGCCGGATGATCCGCCGCCAACCCATCGGCCCCCCGCAACACCACCACCGCCGGATCCGGCGCCGCCAGCGCCACCGCCAGCAACGCGTCCGACTGACCCGCGACCACCACGCTGGCGGCTTCCTCCAGCAGGTCCGCCGCCGCCAGCAGAGTCGGCATCCCGGCCAACTGATCCGGCTGCCCGGCGAAAGCGCCCAGCACCCCGTCCGCCGCGGCCCGCCAGCCGGCATCACCCGTCAAATGGAACAACCGGCCCAACACCTCGGCCATCATGCCGTTCCCCGCCGGCGTGGCATTGTCCGCGGCAGTACGAGGCCTGGCCATCGGCACATCCACCGCATCGGCCGCCGTCGCGTAAAACCCGCCATGCCCATCGGCGAACGCCGCCTCCGCCGCCCGCACCAGCCGTTCTGCAACCGCCAGATACGCCCTCTCGCCCGTCGCCTCATGCAGTGCCAGCGCCGCCCGCGCCATCGCCGCCTGGTCCTCGATCAGCCCCGGCGCGGTCACCCGCCCCAGCCGCCAGGCATGCTCCACCCCGCCATGCGAGGCCGCCATCCGGGTCATCACGAAATCGAACGCCTCCCGCGCCCGCGCCAGCCACCCCGGCTCCCCGAACACCCCGGCCGCCCGAGCCAGCGCCGCGATCGCCAACCCATTCCAGTCGGCGAGCACCTTGTCATCCCACCCGGGCCGCACCCGCTTCTCCCGCGCCCCCAGCAACACCTCCCGCGCCCGGGCCAGCGCGGCCTCCGCGTCCCCGTCGGCGGTCACCCGCCGCAGGATGGTCTTCCCCTCCCAATTTCCGTCAGCCGTAACGTCATACGCCGCCTTGAACACCGCCGAATCCGCCCCGAGCAGCGCGTCCACCTCCGCCTCGGTCCAGACGTAGAAGCGGCCTTCCTCGCCCTCGCTGTCGGCATCTTCCGAGGCCGCGAACGCCGCCTTCCCGTCCATACGCTGCGCCGTCATGTCACGGTTCATCCACCCGACCGTCTCCGCCGCGCGCTTTGCATATAACGGGTCCGGCCGGTCGGCCTGCGCGAACGCCAGCAACTCCAGCAACTGCGCATTGTCGTACAGCATCTTTTCGAAATGCGGCACCAGCCAGACCTCGTCGGTGGAATAGCGCGCATAGCCACCCCCGAGATGGTCATAGATGCCGCCCTGCGACATCCGCCGCAGCATCAGATGCAGCGCCTCCCTGCCCGCCGGCTGGCCAGTGCGAAAAGCGTTCTGCCAGAGAAACCGATAGATCGGCGGATTGGGGAATTTCGGCGCCCCGCGCAACCCGCCCTGGTCCGGATCGGTCATCCGCAAATACGCCTGCGCAACCGCATCCAACTGCGCCGGCCCAGGCACCGCCCCGACCGACGCCGCCGCCTGCTGCTCCAGATGATGCTGCAGCGCCCGCGTATTCTGAACGACCGCCTCAGCCCCGCTATGGAACGCGTTGGCGACCCCCTGCAACACCTGGCGGAACGACGGCCGCCCCCAGCGCGGCTCCGGCGGGAAATACGTGCCACCCCAGAACGGCGACCCATCCGGCGTGGTGAACATCGTCAGCGGCCAGCCGCCCTGCTCGCCCAGCGCATGCAGCGCGGACATGTAGATGTGATCGATGTCAGGCCGTTCCTCGCGGTCGATCTTGATATTGACGAACAGGCTGTTCATCAGCGCCGCGGTGTCCGGGTCCTCGAACGATTCATGCGCCATGACATGGCACCAATGGCACGCGGCATAGCCGATCGAGACCATGATCGGCTTGTTGGCCTCCCTCGCCTCATCCAGCGCCGCCTTGCCCCACGGCCGCCAGTGGACCGGGTTGTCGGCGTGCTGGAGCAGATAGGGCGACGTCTCCCGGCCCAGCAGGTTTTCCGGTGCGGCCATGGCGTCTCTCCTCGCTATCGGCGGAACATAAGCCGTCCGCGTCCCATTCACAGCCCCACGCCCCGTTCACCAAATCTTAGCAAACACCCGCCATCCTGCGCCCATGACCACGCGCCGCGAGAGAGGCCGGACCGCCCACGCCACCGGCCTCGCCGCCGAGGAGGCCGCCTGCACAGCCCTGATCGCCGATGGCTGGACCATCCGCGCCCGCCGCCTGCGCACCAAGGCCGGCGAGGTCGACGCCATCGCGGAAAAAGCCGGCCTCCTGGCCATCATCGAGGTGAAATCCCGCCCCACTCTGGCCGCCGCCGCCATCGCCCTGACCGCCCGCCAGCAAGCCCGCCTGATCGCCGCCTGCGACATCATCCTGGGCGAGCACCCCGACTGGGGCGCCACCGGCGTGCGCTTCGACATCCTGGTCGTAGATCCGGCGGGCCAGGTCCGCCGCATCGCCGACGCCTTCCGCCTGGGCGACCTCTAATACCAGCCGGCGTTGATGCAGACTCTTCTGTTGACCCCGTCCGTCACGCCGGCTGTTGACCCCGTCCGTCACGCCGGCTGCTGGCCCCGTCCGTCATGCCGGCACATGCCGGTATCCAAGCCTTTTACGAGCGGAAACAAAGACATGGATGGCGAACCTGCGCTCGCCATGACGGTTGTACGGGTCAACATCAAGGGCGACCTCTAACCCATCACTTGTCGCCCACCCCCGTCAGATACATCACCGCATCGCCGAACCACCGTGTTTCAAACGACAGGCGCACCGGCAACGGCGATCCACCGTCCACCACCGGCGCCAGCCACGCCGACCCATGCATCGGCCTGCCGTCCCGCGCTCGGTCATCGCCAAACTTGAACCCCGACAGCATCCGGCCGGAGAAATCACAGCGCAGCGCCCTGCCGGCAAAGCTCGACCGGCCGCTGGGCTCCAGCACTTCCTCGCCCACCGTATGGGCTTCGATCTCGACCGCCCGCCTGCCGTCATAGGTCCGCACCGCCGTCTCGCAGCGTCCGGTTTGCGCCACCACGCGGATCAGTTCCGCCAGCGCGCTCAGCGTATCGATCGACCCGGCCCGCAGCGCCTCCGGCACCGCCTCCCGCTCATCCGTGTTCGGCGGCACCAGCGCACGCACCATCGGGCTGCCCTGCCGATACCCGATCTCCGCCAGCCGGTTCACCCCGCGCCATTCACCCCGCCCGACAAACAGCGACGGCTCAGCCCGCCGCCCCTGCCACGTGCCGTCGACCTGATCCAACTGATGGCCGCGAAACAGGAAACCGACCAGGCCGGTGGTGTGATATCCCAGGGTCATCTGATACGTCCACGGACCGAACCGGAGCCCGCTCTCGACCTGCGCCACAGGGACCCCCGCGGCATAGGTCTCGTAACGCAGCTGCATCGCCGGTGGCACGGACGGAACCTGCGCGAGAGCAGCGCCGAATGGCAACAAGCCCATGGGCAACAAGCCCAACGGCAACAAGCCCAACGGCAGGCCAGGCAGCAACAGGCCCAGCGGCAACCGGCCACGCAGCAACAACCCGATGAAACCCGTCCAGCATCGCCGCATGACCCTGACTGTCGGGGTTCGGCGGCCCCAACGCAAGCAGTGGAACCAACCGTTACATCTGCACCGACTGCACCGCCTCCTCCAATTCCTGGAATGTCGGCATGTGTTCGGTCGGCACCATCTTCCGCCCCGACTCCACGCTGACCTGCGGCGCATTGCCGTGCAGATGCGTCACCAGCACGGCGCGTATCACCTCCAGGTATTTCGCCTCCTCCTCCACGATCCCCTTCATCCGGCTCGAGAACGGACCGGCCATCCCATACGCCAGCAGAATCCCCAGGAACGTCCCGGTCAGCGCGCCGCCGATCATCGCCCCCAGGATCGCCGGCGGCTGATCGATATGCGACATCGTCTTGATCACCCCCAGCACCGCGGCGACGATCCCCAGCGCCGGCAGCGCATCGGCCATGTTCTGCATGATGTGCGACGGATGCAGCTCCTCCCCCAGCACCTTCTTCAGTTCTCGCGCCATGACGTCCTCGATCTGGTTGGGGTCGTCGGCGTTCATGCCCACCATGCGCAGGTAGTCGCAGATGATCGTGCTGGCATGATGGTTGGCGAGGATCTTGGGGAATTTCTGGAACGCCGGGCTTTCGTTCGGTTTCTCGATATGGCTTTCCAACGCCATCGCCCCCTTGGTGCTGGCGAGGCGGACCAGATAATACAGCAGGCTGAGCAGTTCGATGTAGTCCGGCTTATGGAAGGCCGCGCCTTTCAGCATCTTGCCGAACGCACCCATGGTGTGTTTGACGTCGTGCATGCTGTTGGCCATCAGCATGGTGGCGATCGCCGCCCCGCCGATCGTCCACATCTCGAACGGCACCGCCTCGATCAGCGGCGCCATGCTGCCGCCCGACGTCAGATAGCTGCCCAGCACACAGGCGAACAACAGGACCAGGCCGCCGATCGTCAGCATCGTGCGCTCTCAGGGCACCGCGGCGGCGGCAACACCCGGTGGGACCGGCGCTGCTTCCCGCTGCACCAGGATGGCGATCCGCCGGTTCGCCGCCGCCAGCGGATCGGCCGGCAGCAGCGGATCGCGGTCCGCGTCCCCGATCACCGATTTGATCCGACGGTCCGGCAATCCGTCCTCGGCCAGCAGCCGCCGGGTCGCATTCGCCCGCTCCGCCGACAATTCCCAGTTGGTCCGATCCGGCCCCGGAAACGGCGCGGCGTCGGTATGCCCGGCGATCGAGATCGGCTCCTTCAGCTTCATCAGCACCGGCACGACCTTTTGCAGCAGCAGCCTGACCCGCTCGTTTGGCGTGGACGATCCGGTCGGAAACATCGGCAGCTTCACCTCGTCCAGCAGTTGGATGCGCAGCCCCTGCGGCGTCATGTCGATGGTCAACTGCTTGGCGAGTTCGGCCAGCGCCGGATCGCTCCGCACCGCGGCCTTGATCTGATCGGCGGCCCGTTCGAACGCCGTCTTTTCCTCATGCGCCTTCTCGGCGGCCAGTTCCCCCGCCGTGACCCCCGAAGACGTGACCCCCGAGGACGTGTTCCCGGAAGACGTGTTCCCGGAAGACGTGCCCGCCGAGGACGTGCCCCCCGGAGACGTGCCCCCTGGAGACGTGCCCGCCGGCCCCGCCGGCTGGCCCTCCCGCTGCACCACCGACGCACCGCCCGGCCCGGGCGCCGGCTGTGTCCCCTTCTGACCCAGCGGCGCATCGCTGGTCGAGTCGTCAGCGTCCTGATCGTCCTTCATCGGGCCCGCGCCCAGCCCGTCACCGACCTTGGCGCGATGGTAGTCGCTGTAGATGGGATCGTCGCCATCCTCGGTCCGCTCGATCACCGGGCGCTTGCCCACGGTGATCTGCACGCTGCCGCGATCCGACACCATCGCCCCCTGGTCGAACGCGGTATGCCCGCCAAACGGCTGCCCGGTGCCGGAGGACGCATGCGACATCAGGTTATTGGGACTGAAATAATCCGCCAGCCCCTTGCGCTGGTCTTCGGTCGTGGCGTTCAGCAGCCACATCAGCAGGAAGAAGGCCATCATCGCGGTCACGAAGTCGGCGTACGCGACCTTCCAGGCCCCGCCGTGGTGACCGCCCTCCACAATCTCATACTTCTTCACGATGACCCCGCCTTTGGAGTCCTTATTTCGGCCCTTGCCCGCCATGTGTGCCCTCCGGACAGTCCGGTAATAGCCGAAAAATCTTAACCTTTCCCTAACCGCGAAAAAAAAAACCGGCCGGGCGAGCGGGATCGAATCGCATTAACCTTTCATTAACCATTGAACGATATGTTGCCCTGGCTGGTGGCGGATTGCCCCGGGACACCTACGGAACCCAAGGTTCCGTCCAGGCATCCGCTTCCGGCGGGACGTGCCCGTTTGTTATTGACAGCGAATCGATTCATCGCAAACAAACAGCTCGGCTCCGGCCATGCATGCCAACCGGTCACGCCAGACCCTGATAGGTGCGCCCACCAGTGGTGCGCCTGTTTGGCGTTAAGGACGCCCCCTTACCGCCCCCCTTGTCATCCACCGCCGCCATGGGCATCTCCAGTGCTCCGCTGGAACTGGCATCCAACCCATTGACATCCGACCCATTGGCATTCCGACCCATTCAAGATCCGGACATGACGCGCGAAACCGCCCTCGTCCCGGCCGCCTCCGAAGCCGACCGAACCTACGCGAGACAAATCGTCGAGGATGGCGTGCGCCGCTACTTCGCCGCCTGCCGCGACCGCATCCGCCCCTTCGTCGACCAGAATTTCTCCCTGCGCGGCTCCCTCCGCCTGCACCGCGCCGCCGTCGGCTGGGACATCGCCCGAGCGCCGCTGAACCTCACCATGGCCGCCCCCCAGGTCGGCCTGCTTCTGGCCGCTCGCGCCGCCAACCGCCTGGGCGCGAAGCGCGCCGCCGCCCATCTCCGCGGCAAGCAACTGGTCGTCCACACCGCCGTCGGCAAGGAACTCGCCTGGCGGCTGCACACCGACCTGCTGCAACTGCCCTACACCGCCGACGGGCATGCCTCCGCCAAGGACGCCCTGGCCGAGACCATCCTGGCCGACCCGCGCGTCATCGCGGCCCTGACCCCGGCGCTGGAGTCGATCGCCACACGCGGCGACGACCCCGCCCTGCGCCGGCACCTCGATGCCGCCATGATCGAATACGCCCGCACCCGGGGCGCCTCGACCGAGATCACCACCGCCCTCATCAGCCTGGCCGCCGGCGCCCTGGCCTTACGGCGCCTGACCCCTGGCACCCTGTCGTTCAGCCCCGCCTTGGCCGCCGTCATCGCCAAACGCGCGGCCGCCCTGTCGCTGCCGATGTCGTTTCCGATCGCATTCCCGATGGGCGGCGCACTGGGATCGCTATGGTACACCCTGTTCCCGGTGGCACCCGCCGCCGTCCTGGTGATGGGGCTGACCGGCGGCCTGCTGGCGGCAACCACCGCCGCCTCCGCCTTCGCCGGCGTGATCGCCGACCCCGTGCAGCGCCGCCTCGGCCTGCACGAACGTCGGCTGCGGCGCCTGGTGGACGCCCTGGAACAGCAGATGCTCGATCCCGCCGCCCCTGCTTTCATGGTCCACGACCACTACGTCGCCCGTATTCTCGACCTGTTCGACGTCGCCGGCGCGCTGGCGCAAATCGGTGCCTACTGACTGCCCGCGCACGCAAAAACGCCCGGCTCTCGCGACCCGGGCGTCTTCATCATGTGCAGCGCGTGTGGCGGATCAGGCGGCCTTGGAGAACGCCCCGGCCGCGACGGCCATGCGAGCCGTGATCGGCGCCATCGCCTCTTCGGTCAGCTTCATCGACGCTTCGGTCAGCTTGGTCGACTCGGCCAGCGCCTTGGCGATCGCGGTCTTGCCGTAGCTGGTCTGCAGCTCGATCGCTTCCTGCACCGACTTGACGGTGCTGAGCGCCTTGAACGTCGCGACGGACTCTTCCAGCGACGCCTTCGCCGTGGCGGCGAACTGCTTCGACAGGTCCTGCACGCCGGCGATCCAGATCTTGCTGGACGTGGTGAAGGCCTCGATATTTTCCTTGCCGATCGCGGCAAAGTCGACAGTGCTGTTGATCATGGTTTTCATGCCTTGCGTAGGTGTGGTGGGCGTGGGCGTAGAG
>DATAZJ010000060.1:0-6171 GCA_036272115.1 Rhodopila sp.
ACACCGGCCGCTTCCTGGCCCCCCTGCTGCCGGCGGTGGAAGCACCGAAGACACGGCGAAAAAGAGCCTGATCCGACCCGGCCGATTGCCGAACACCTTCGCGGCCGCGGCGATCGGTTCGCTCAATCACGCCGGTCCGGCAGCCA
The DNA here is from genome assembly GCA_036272115.1 of Rhodopila sp. GTDB lineage: Bacteria > Pseudomonadota > Alphaproteobacteria > Acetobacterales > Acetobacteraceae > Rhodopila. Next base: position 147 of record DATAZJ010000060.1, read on the forward strand.
ATCTTGAAAAGTCACGACCGACCATTTATCCAACTGTCGAACAGCACAGGGCAGGGTCATGTGGGCGGAACCCGGAAACGGCTTGAATATGAAGGTGCTGTGGACCGACACGCCCTATGCGATGCAGCGCGTCGCCGGCATGTTCGAAGCCGGCCAGATCACCACCACCGAACGTGACGACCTCGCCCATTTCATCGACCACGGTTGGCTGTTGTGGTCCGGCGCGATCGACCCGGACCTCATCGACCGCTTCGCCGCCGACATCCACGGCCACCATCTGCATCCGGGCAAATTTCTGACGACGAACCATCGCAATGGTCAGTCCAATCGGAAACGGTCGGGATCGACGCCCGATCGATTCGAGAGCCTCTTCGATCTCTACGTCAACCTGGAGTCCGCCCGGCAGGTCTGCTTCCACGCCCGCATTTCCCGCTTCCTGTCGCTCGTGTTCGACGCCCAACCGGTCGCCTTCCAGCAGTTGCTGTTCCAAAGAAGCAACGGTCATCGCGTGCATCAGGACACCTCGGTCGTCACGGTCGAAGATCCGATGCTGCTGGCGGCGACCTGGATCGCCCTGGAAGACGTGGTGGAAGGCAGCGGCGAACTGGCTTTCTACGACAGAAGTCACCGGTTGCCGCACTACCTTTTCAAGGATGGGACGAAATGGATCGACTTCGTCAACGACGACCAGGATCTGTACGTAACCGAACTGGATGCCGCCTGCCGCCAGCAATCCATGACCTATGAGCGCTTCCTGGCCAAGAAAGGCGACGTGTTCTTCTGGACCGCCGACCTGGTGCATCGCAGCCATCCGCGCACACTGCCGGAAGATGCCAGCCGCCTGTCATGCGTGACGCATTATCATCCCGCGACCACCACACCGTTCTGGTTCCGTCACCATCCGGACCGCACCCACGTAGCCGATTACGCCGATCGCGCAGGCTACGTCAGCGCACATTATCCGCTTGCAGCCGGGCAGCGCGGCATGATCGACGTCGACTCCCCCTTCATGGGCTGACCGCGCCGGCGATTTGACGCTTCCCCAATCGGGATTAGGCTCACGCCGGAAAACCCAGGGAAGGCAACGCCGTGATCAGGCAATTCGACAGCACCTACGCGGGGCATATCGATCTGGAGAACGTCGGCTATGCCGGCACCCCGGTCAACGACCGCCGCTACCCGAATGAGCAACTCGCCACCGCCCTGCACAAGGCGGAAACCATCGCGCAGGCGCTCGATCGCCTCGGCTACGGAACGTTCTGGATGGCCGAACACCACTTTCAGCCGGAAGGCACCGAGTGCATCCCCAACGTCCTGATGATGGCGCTGCACCTGACCCACCTGACGAAGCGCCTCAAGCTGGGCTGCGGCTTCAACATCACCCCGATGTGGCACCCGCTGCGCCTCGCCGAGGACTACGCCATGGCCGACATCCTTTCGCATGGCCGCGTGGTGTTCGGTGTCGGCCGCGGCTACCACACGCGGGAGGTGGAAACCTTCGGCGCGCCGCTGCTGAATCAGGAAGCCAACCGCGAGCTGTTCGAGGAACAGGTCGACATCATCTTCAAGGCCTTCAACAACGAGTCCTTCTCCCACCACGGCAAGCACTACACGCTGCCGCCGGAAGTTCCCTATCGCGGCTACACCCTGAAGGAACTGACCCTCGTCCCCCGCCCCGAACGCCTGCCGGTGGAATGCTGGCAGCCGATCCAGGGCGGGTCGCAGCGCGCGCTGGATTTCATGGCGAAGCACGGCATCCAGGGCGTCATCGGCGGCGGTTCGGCCGAGGGCGGCATCGTCCACAAGGTGATGGTCGATTTCCAGGCCGCCCATGCCCGCATCGGCAAGCACGTGGAACTCGGCGAACGCCTCGCTATCGGCTTCCAGTTCTTCATCGCCGACAGTGTCGAGGACGGCATCCGCGAGGCCGGCAAATACTACGAAGAGAACATGAAGATGTTCGGCGAACTGCGTCTGGTCAAAGCCCTGACCGACGAACAGATCGCCGCGATGCGCGACCCGAAACTGGCGGTGAACACCAAGCTGCCGCGGGTCGAGGACGCCGTGCGCGCCGGCGGTTTCCTGACCGGCACGCCGGCCGACATCATCGCCAGCCTGAAGAAGATCGAAGCCGCCTATCCCGGCCTGTCCCGCGTCACCGTCACCCTGCCGCTGGGCACACCGCTGTCGGTATGGCTTGAGCAGGTCGAGCGGTTCGCAAAGGAGGTGATGCCAGCCTTCAACGCCGGTCCGGACGCCGCGCGCTGAACCACCGCCGCCCCGTCCCGCACACCCTTGCGGCGTTCGGGACCCAACCAACATGGGCGGGATGATCAAAGCCATCCCGCTTGCCCTGACCCTGCTGCTGCCCCTGCTGCCGCCCCTGGCCGCTCACGCCGCGAACCAGGCGTCGGCCCCCGAAAAGATGACCGTCGTGATGGTCGATAACCGCTTCGAGCCTGATCACCTGGTCTTCCACGCCGGCAAAACTTACGATCTTCTGTTGGAGAACCACGGCAAGGAGATGCACGAGTTCACCGCGCCGGCGTTCCTGAAGGCCGCCACGATCAAGGACAAGCACCTGTTGGCGAACGGCGGCACCGACATCGTCGTGCAGGCCGGTAAATCCGTCCGCATCCTGCTGGTCGCCCCGCCCAAGGGGCCCTATGACCTTACCTGCGCCGATCACGACTGGGACGGCATGGTCGGCAGCATCGTGGTCGATTAACCGCCCTCGCGCACTCCGGCCTCTTGCTCCGCCCCCGGCTTGACGCCATAGACACCGCCTTCTCAACCATCAGGATCCACGCCCATGCCTGCCATCACATTGCCCGACGGCTCCGAACGCCAGTTCGACGCGCCGGTCACGGGCACCCCCTTAACGGGGGCCATGGTGGCCGAGGCGATCGGTCCCGGCCTCGCCCGCGCCGCCCTGGCGATGAAGCTCGACGGCAAGACCGTCGACCTGTCCACCGTCATCGACCGCGACGCCAGCATCGTCTTCATCACCCGCCGCGACCCCGAGGCGCTGGAGATGATCCGGCACGACGCCGCCCACGTCCTGGCCGAGGCGGTGCAGGCCCTCTACCCCGGCACCCAGGTCACCATCGGCCCGTCGATCGAGAACGGCTTCTACTACGATTTCGCCCGCAATGAGCCGTTCACTCCGGACGACTTCGCCGCCATCGAGGCGAAGATGCGGGAGATCGTCGCCAAGGGCGCGCCCTTCATCCGGCGCGAAATCGACCGCGACGAGGCCATCGCCTTCTTCCAGGCCAAGGGCGAGAAATACAAAGCGCAGTTGATCCAGGACCTGCCGGCGACGGAGACCATCACCCTGTACAGCCAGGGCGACTGGATCGACCTGTGCCGCGGGCCGCACATGCGCGCCACCGCCGATGTCGGCACCGCGTTCAAGCTGATGAAGGTCGCCGGCGCCTACTGGCGGGGCGATCACCGCAACGCCATGCTGTCGCGCATCTACGGCACCGCCTGGCGCGACCAGAAGGAACTCGACGCCTACCTGCACCAGTTGGAGGAGGCTGAACGCCGCGACCACCGCAAGATCGGCAAGGAAATGGACCTGTTCCATATCCAGGAGGAAGCCGTCGGCTCGATCTTCTGGCACCCCAAGGGCTGGAAACTCTATCGCACGGTGGAAGCCTATTTGCGCCGCCGCCTGGACGCCGCCGGCTATCAGGAAGTCAAGACCCCGCAACTGATCGACCGGTCACTGTGGGAGAAATCCGGCCACTGGGACAATTTCCGCCAGAACATGTTCATCGTGCAGGTGGAGGAGGAAGACAAATTCCTCGCCCTGAAGCCGATGAACTGCCCCTGCCACATCCAGATCTTCCGTCAGGGCATGCGGTCGTACCGGGAACTGCCGCTGCGCATGGCGGAGTTCGGCTCCTGCCACCGGTATGAACCGTCGGGTGCGCTGCACGGCATCATGCGGGTGCGGGCGTTCACCCAGGACGATGCGCACATCTTCTGCACGCGGGAGCAGATCGCGCCGGAAACCGCCCGCTTCGTCGAACTGCTGTCGGTGGTGTACCGCGACTTCGGCTTTCCGGACTTCCGCATCAAGTTCGCCGATCGCCCGGAAGCGCGCACCGGCAGTGACGAAGTCTGGGATCAGGCGGAAGGCGCCCTGCGTGAAGCCTGTGCCATTGCCGGCGTCGAATACGAACTGAACCCCGGCGAAGGCGCCTTCTACGGCCCGAAGCTGGAATTCGTCCTGCGCGACGCCATTGGTCGCGACTGGCAGTGCGGCACGCTGCAGGTCGACCCCAACATGCCGGAGCGTCTGGACGCCGAATACGTCGGCGAGGACGGCGCTCGGCATCGCCCGATCATGCTGCACCGCGCCATCTTCGGCAGTTTTGAGCGCTTCATCGGCATCCTGATCGAGCAATACGCCGGCCGCTTCCCGCTGTGGCTCGCCCCGGTGCAGGCCGTTGTGGCGACGATCGTCTCCGATGCCGATGATTACGCCAAGGAAGTCGCGGCAGCGTTCGCCCGGGCCGGGCTGGCGGTGAACACCGACCTGACCAACCAGAAGATCAACGCCAAGGTTCGTGAACACAGCCTGGCGCACGTCCCGGTGCTGGCCGTGGTCGGCCGGAAAGAGGCGGAAAACCGCACCGTGGCGTTGCGCCGGCTGGGCAGCCAGGCCCAGGAAGTCCTGCCGCTGGACGAAGCGGTTGCCAGACTTGCATCGGAAGCAACACCACCCGACTTGATTCCGGGCAAGATGGCTTGATTTTAAGCCCCTCTTTCGCCCACACTACTAAACGGTCGCCATCACCCGCGCGTTCGCGGCGGCACCATTTGTCGTAACAGAGACAGGAGAGAACGATAGCCAGAGGACCAATGGCCGCCCCGCCAACCCGCGACGGCCCCCGCGTAAACGAGGAAATCCGAATCCCGCAGGTTCGCCTGATCGATCAGGATGGTGAGATGCAAGGCGTGCTGACAGTGCGTGAGGCGATGCAACGCGCCTTCGCGGTCGGCCTCGACCTGGTAGAGATCAGCCCCAACGCCGATCCGCCGGTCTGCAAGATCCTGGACTTCGGCAAATTCAAATACGAACAGCAGAAGAAGAAAAACGAGGCCAAGAAGAAGCAAAAAGTCATCGAAATCAAAGAGATCAAGGTTCGTCCGAATATCGACGAGAACGACTATCAGGTGAAGATGCGCGCCATGAAGTCGTTCATCGAGGAAGGCGACAAGGTCAAGGTGACGCTGCGTTTCCGCGGCCGCGAAATGGCGCACCAGGATATCGGTGTGCGTGTGCTGGAACGTATCCGCGCGGAAATGGACACGACCTCCAAGGTCGAGCAAATGCCCCGCATGGAAAACCGTCAGATGGTGATGGTCCTGTCGCCGAGGTAAGCCCATCCATCGTGGCCGGCCCGTCCGCCATCCACGAAGTCCAACCGTCATGGCGGACCATTCCGCCATCCACGAAGCCCATCCGTCGTGGCTGGCCTTTCCGCCATTCACGAAGTCCAACCGTCATGGCGGGCGCAGGCCCGCCATCCACGCCTGCCTCGGTTCTTTTTCCATTCACCGGCGAGGATGCCGCTCCGCCCCGGCATGACCAACGCCACCAACCATCAGGCTCTGCCCCCATGCCAACCCTCCCGCCGCATGCCCTGAAAGCCGTCACCCACCTGGTCGCCCGCCGCATGGGCAGCGAGGAAGGCGAAGCCGCCCAGGTCGCCGACCATCTGGTCCGAGCCAACCTTGCCGGCCACGACAGCCACGGCGTCGGCATGCTGCCGACCTATGTCCGCCTGCTGCACGCCGGTCTGCTGGTTCCCAACCAGACCGCCGAGACAGTCCTCGACGCCGGCGCCCTGCTGGTGATCGACGCCCGCCGTGGCTACGGCCAGCGCATGGCCGCCGATGCCGTCAAACGCGCCATCGCCCGAGCCAAGGATCAGGGCGCGTGCGTGCTGGCGTTCCGCAATTCGTCACATATCGGCCGTATCGGCACCTACGCCGAACTCGCCGCGTC
>DATAZJ010000061.1:0-1727 GCA_036272115.1 Rhodopila sp.
TGAAGGCCTTGGGACCGAACCGCCACAGTTCGACCGCCTGCCGGGCCTCGGGCTGGTCCCCCACCACGACGTATTGCTCCACCAGCACCGGCATGTCCGCCGGGTTCTTTCCGGCCTCGCGTGCGCCGTTCTCCCACTCGGACTTGTGCTGTTTCCAGCTCATCGGATCGGTGATGGGAGCGGCTCAAGAGTGGGGGTCAGGCGGCGATCGCCATCGGCGGGGACGAATCGTTTGCGGACTGGAACTTCTGTCCATAAGTGGAACCGAAGGCGCCGTTATAGACGGCGCAACGAACCTGCAGCAGGAGATCGGCGCCACGCCGTGACCATCGCATTTGCTGCGATTTATTCATTCGCCGGTTCACCAGGAAGTTGGCGGTCCCTTCGGTGATCGCGGTTCCTACCCGCAATCCGGCACGGTGGCGTTCGGCATAGTTGACCAGCCAGTCGCTCTGGCCCGCGAGGTAACCATCCAGTGCCTGCAAGGCAGTCCACAACTTTCGCGAGGGCGCGATGGACGTTCGGCTGCCAGGCTCGCCCTGAAAATGATGTATGACTGCGCGAATACGATCGATACTGATCCGGGCATTTTGGGCTTTTCCATTCCAAATGCGCCAGTGCAGTCGCTCGACCTCCGCGACAATCACCGCCTTCGCCGCTACCCGCGCCGGTGCATCCGCCGCCAGGGCGCTGGCGATCTGCTTCAGGTGTTGAAGTCTCATTCCGATGTGAAACCAGTCGAGAATCGGCAGTTCGGCGATGCCGGCATCGGCCAGAATGCGCCGAAGGCCAGGACAGCCATCGGTGAAGGCCGTCAACGCAGTGCTGTCCGTTCGACCGACGGCGTCGAGGTTCCGGCCGATCAGCATTTTGATGTCCGTGTCGGATCTGACGACAGCGCCGAAAACCTGACGTCCACGAGTTTCCGTTTCGACGTTGCCAACCCGAACCTCCAGGTGACGTTCGCCATCCTCGCAACTCCGGACGAAGGTGGAGTCCAGGGTGACCGCGATCGCCGCCGCTACGGTTTCCGGCCTGATCGGGGCACAATCGCGAAGGGCTGCACCAGCTCGCAGGGTGTGACGACGTATGGTCTCTTTGTCCTTGCCGGCGCCGACCGGGAACATCTGCTCCAATACGTCAGCCGCCGTCCGATAGGTCATCAGGGCGGCTAGATGAGCCTGAAGTTGATCCAGCCCGGGTGTCGATCGGCAATGCGATGGCCAGTCGATCCCAATCTCAATTGCACCACACGCGGCACAGCGAAACCGGGGCAGCCGCACTGTGACCTGACCGAACAGCGTGGCTATCGCATGACCCCGGTAGTCCTTCACGTGACAAGGGCCACCGCCGCATCGACATTCCGGCCGCCGCACGGCGTGAACCATGACCTGCGCAGCGACGATCTCCTGCTGGAGTGCCGCCAGCAACAGCTTCGCTTCGCCCAGGTTTAAGCCCAGATGGGCAATATCGCCGATATCGTCGGGCTTGTTGATCTCCATGACGTCTGTGCTTTGCCCGCCGCCATCAGCGCCGGTTCTCACCAATCGTAAAATCCAGCCCACGCGCCACCCCAGGTCAAAAGACAGACCCGAAATCTACCCGGTTGGCGCGCTCATCCCCCAATCTTGAGCCGCTCCCGCCGCAGTCTCGACGCCGTCGGGCGAACCGAGGACACGGTGCTGACAGCCTTCACAGACGGGTGCTCCGGACTGCGGCGCATTCTC